>JALAGW010000173.1 GCA_022712235.1 Brevundimonas sp.
AAGCCGCCCTCGGCGTCGGCTGTGATTGGGCCGGTCGACAGCGGCGTCTGGCCGTACATCAGGATGATGTTCTGGCCCGGATGGAAGCCGCGGCCGTTGGCCACGACGGGGCCGCCGGGCAGGACGGGCTTGCCGCGCTCGCCCGACGAGAAGCCGACCTGGCCGCCGTCCAGGCGCTCGGGCGCCGAGAACAGGGCCTGGGCCGAGGCCGCCGCCGGAACCGCGACGGCCGAAGCCGCCAGAAGGGCGCCGAATGCGACGCCGCGAAGGGATTTGCTCAGGATAGTCATGATCGCAGTTTCTCCGGATCAGAAGCGGGTGGTCAGGCCAACGAAGAAGCGGCGGCCGGGCGAGTAATAGCCGTCGCCGGCGGTGCCGCTGACCTTCTCGTTGAAGAGGTTGGAGACGCCGGCGCGCAGGGTCACGGTTTCGGACGCCTCATAGGCGGTGGTCAGGTCGAACTCGGTGCGGGCGTTGGTCAGGGTCGATCCGCCGCTCAGTTGCTCGCCGGTGTACTGGGCCGACAGCATGAGCCCCAGACGATCGGTCGCTCGCCAGTCGAGCGAAGCGTAGCCCGACCATTCCGGCGTGGTGATCAGGCTGGCGCCGGTGTCCAGGTTCTTGGCCTCGATCATCCAGGTGGCGTTGCCGCGCAGGGTCAGGTCGTAGGGCAGGCTGGCCTGGCCGGTCAGCTCCAGACCCTTGGTGCGGGCGCGCTGGACATTCTCGTTCTTGGTCCACCAGCGGCCTTCGAAATACCCCAGCGGCGCGTACTGGATCTTGTTCTCGAAGTCGGTGTGGAAATAGGTGGCGGCGAAGCTGTAGGCGGCGCCGTCATAGGCGAAGCCGAACTCGTAGCTGGTGCTTTCCTCGGGCTTGAGGTTGGGGTTGCCCGCCATCCAGCAGCCGCCCGAGGTGTAGATCAGCGGATTGCCGTTGCCGTCCAGGATCGGATTGCCGTTCTTGTCCTTGGCGGCCATGCCGATCAGGCCTCGGCAGCCGTTGCCGCCCGACTGGGTCGCGGCGCCGGCGCTGTTCTCCTTCAGGGACGGGGCGCGGAAGCCCTTGGAGACGCCGCCGCGCAGGGTCCAGGCATCGGCCGGATGCCAGACCAGATAGGCGCGAGGGCTGAAGTGCTCGCCATACTTGTCGTGACTGTCCAGACGGCCGCCGAGCGTCAGCAGCAGGTTCTCGCGCAGGGTGATCTGGTCCTCGGCGAAGATGGCCGCCGTGTCGCCCTTCAGCGTGGCGCCGGTGATGACGTTGCCGTCATAGTCGATCGGCACGGTGCCGATGGTGTCGGTGTTGGTCAGTTCTTCCTGGCGATACTGGCCGCCGATGGCGAACTTGTGCAGCCAGACGAAATTCTTCTCGAAGTTCCACAGGCCGTCGACGATCCATTCTGCAAACTCGCCGGAGCCGCCGTACTCGCCCATCGCCTTGTTCTCGAAGGCGTTGCGATAGACGTCCAGACGCGTCTGGCCGAAGGACCAGTCGCCCTCGTGGCTGGCGCGGAAGTTGGTGCGCTCGGTTTCAGAACCGAAGGCGCCTTGCGGCGTCAGCACGCCGTTGCGGTTCGGAACCAGCAGCTTGGGCGCAAGCGGCTCTTCCACCCCGTAGTTGGCTTCAAAAGAGAAGTTCTGGTTATCGAGCGGCGCCCAGTTCAGCACGCCGTTCAGGCTCTTGTTGACGACGCCGCCCGTGCCGTTGTTGCTGGCGATGTCGACCTCGTCCGGATTGGTGCGGGCATAGGTCGCGCCGAGGCGCAGGCCCAGGTTTTCCGTAATCGGGCCGGCCACGTTGACGCCCAGTTGATAGGCGTCGCCGCGCTCGGAATCCTCGGACCAGGTGTAACTGGTGTTGGCCGAGCCGCGCCATGTCGGGGCGATCTTGCGGGTGATGATGTTGATGACCCCGCCCATGGCGTCGGAGCCGTAAAGCGACGACATCGGTCCGCGCACCACCTCGATGCGCTCGATCATGTCGGGCGAGATCCAGTTCAGGTCCTGGCGGCCCAGGTCGGGGCGATAGCTGATGTCGCGCGAGTTGCCGACGCGACGGCCGTCCACCAGCACCAGGGTGTAGTTGTCCGGGAGGCCGCGGATCGTGATCTTGGACATGGCGCCGGTCGGACTGACGCCCCCGGTGACGCCGGGCAGGCGGCCCAGCAGTTCGCCCAGGCTCTGGACCGGCTGACGTTCGATTTCTTCACGCGTGATGACGCTGACCGAAGCCGGGGCGTCGCGCACGTCCACGCCCGTCGCCGAGGCGGTGACGATGACGTCCGAGATGGTGGTGGCCTGGGGCTCGTCAACGGAATTGGCCGCGAGAGCCGGCGACGTGGCGAGCAGGGTAGAGGTCATCAGGCCAAGCCCGATGCGGCGTTTGGTAAGAAGCATCTGTGCCCCCGAAGGCGTGCGTTGAATGGGCGGCGACCGCCCGGTTGGGGAGGAATGCTCACGCTTGTGAGCGGCAGGCGCTTCTAATAATCATTCGCATTAATGGCTCAATGACGCATTCGGCATGGGCCGCATTCGCAAAACGGCATGAGCCCGCCGCCAGCGGATAGCGTATCTCGCGCCTTGCAATTAATAGTCATTATTATAACAAAAAGCCCCCTCGTCCTTGCCCCGGAGAAGCCGGAATGTCCGGGCGCCTGCCCTCTCGCGCCGATTTCAACCAGCTTCAGCACCTGATGGTGCTGCTGGAGCAGCGCAGCGTCTCGCGCGCCGCCGATCGTCTGGGCATGGGTCAGCCGGCGATGAGCCGTATCCTCGCCAGGCTAAGGGACCAGTTCGATGATCCGCTTCTGGTGAGGGGGCCGCGCGGCATGATGCTGA
>JALAGW010000174.1 GCA_022712235.1 Brevundimonas sp.
ATGTGCGGCAGACGCCCCTGACCGCCGCCGACGAAGACGCGGAACACCGTCTGGCCGTCCTCGCCGCGCACGATCTGCAAGCCCACGTCATGGGTGCGAATCGCCGCCCGGTCCTTGGGCGCGCCGACGATGGCGATTTTGAACTTGCGCGGCAGGAAGGAGAATTCCGGGTGGATGGTCGACCACTGACGAATGATTTCGCACCAGGGACGCGGGTCCTCGATCTCGTCAGCGGCGACGCCGGCGAAGACGTCGGTCGTGACGTTGCGGATGCAGTTGCCGGAGGTCTGGATGGCGTGCATCTCGACCTCGGCCAGATCGCTGAGGATGGCGGGCAGGTCCTGCAAGGCGGGCCAGTTGAACTGGATATTGGTGCGGGTGGTGAAGTGGCCGTAACCCTTGTCATAGGTGCGGGCGACATGGGCCAACTGACGCATCTGGCGGCTGTTCATCACGCCATAGGGGACGGCGATCCGCGCCATATAGGCATGCAGTTGCAGATAGACGCCGTTCATCAGCCGCAGCGGCTTGAACTCGTCCTCGGTCAGTTCGCCCTTGCTGCGGCGGTCGACCTGATCGCTGAACTCGGCGATGCGCTCGCGAACCAGGGCGGCGTCGAACTCGTCATAGCGGTACATCAGGCGATCTCGTTTCGCGCGTGGTCGAGGCTGTGGCCGACGGTGGGGCCGGCCGAGCGGATGCGCGCCTTCCGCCGGTCGCGACCGGCGGGGGCGCGACCCTCAACCTCGATCAGGTAGGGATTGACGAAGACGGCCGGGCGCGATTGGGCCAGGATCAGGGCGGTTTCAGCGGCCTCGGCGTCCAGGGGGCGGGCGGCGGCAATGGTCTCGACCACGGCGTCGGCCTCGCCCAGGTAGATGACGCGGCCGTCGTTCAGCCGGTTGGCGGTCAGCAGTTTCATGCCGCAGCCTCGATCAAGGCGCCCTCGTCGGCGACGACGGCCAGGGCGGCGGTCTCCCCGACGAACAGCAAGGCGGGGCCGGTCAGGTCCATGCGAGCGACCAGGGCGGCCAGGCCGTCGAGGCGACCCTTGAAGGTGCGCTGCTCGGTGCGGCTTCCGTTCTCGACCACGGCGACGGGTGTGGCGTCGCCGCGTCCGGCGGCGATCAGGCTGGAGGCGATGTTCTCGGCCTGACCCGCGCCCATGTAGACGGCCAGCGTATGGTTCGGCGCCGCCAGACGGGCCCAGTCCGCGTCCTGACCGCCTGGCTTGGGCTGACCGGTGACGAAGGTCACGGCCTGGGCGTGGTCACGGTGGGTCAGGGGCAGGCCGGTTGAGGCGGCGCAGGCGAGGGCGGCGGTGATGCCCGGCACGACAATGGCTTCGATCCCGGCGGCGCGGACGGCCCCCCGTGCCTCTCCGCCACGCCCCACTCCGAACGGATCGCCGCCGTTCCGGCGAACGACGCGGTGGCCGGCGCGGGCCTCCTTGATCATCAGCTGTTCGATCTGGTCCTGCGGCACCGAATGGTCGCCGCGCGACTTGCCGACATAGATGCGCCTGGCGTCGCGGCGGGCGCGGTCCAGCACCTCGGCCGAGACCAGCCTGTCGTGGATGATGACGTCGGCGTCCTGCAGGGCGCGCAGGGCCTTCAACGTCAGAAGTTCGGGATCGCCGGGCCCCGCGCCGACGATGTGGACGACGCCCTGGGCGGCTTCTTCGCGCGGCGTCGCGGCGAGGTTCAGCATGCGAACCATTTCGCGACGGGCCTCAGCCATGCGGCCCTCGGCGGCGAGGTCGGCGGCGGGGCTACGAAACGCCTTTTCCCAGAAACGACGGCGCGCCAGAAAGTCGGGAATGGATTCCTTCACCGCGCCGCGCAGTTCGCCCGCCATCCGCGCGACCGAGGCCACGCCTTGGGGCAAAACGGCTTCGATGCGCGAGCGCAGGTCACGGGCCAGGATGGGGGCGTTTCCGCCGGTCGCTACGGCCACGACCACCTCATCGCGGTCGATCAGGGCCGGGGTATGGAAGTCGCTGAAGGCCGGCTGATCGACGAGGTTGGCCTGAGCGCCAGCCTTGCGGGCGGCATCGGCGATGACGCGGGCGACGGCGAGATCGGGGAGGGCGATGAAGACCAGTTGGGCGCCGTTCAGATCGCCGGCGTCGGGAATGCGCGCGAGTGGTGCCGGCGCGCCGACCGGAGTTTCCAGCGCGGCAGGCACGCCATCTGGAGTGAACCAGGCCAGGTCGGCAGGGCTGTTCAGGAACAGGCGCAGCTTGGCCAGGGCCGGTTCGTCTGCGCCGACGACGACGACTTTCGCCCCCTCCAGGGGGATGGATGCCAGAAAGACGCGCATCGGCCTGTTCCATGATTTGCTGTCTTCCGCCCTTGCTTTTGCGTGGCGGCTCGACATTCAGCATCGGTCGTGCACGATCCTTCCACAAACCAGATTGTCTTCGCTGCCCTGATAGGTTTTCTACAAGCGCATGGTTCGACCGCTTCTGCCCCTCAACGCCCTGCGTGCTTTTGAAAGCGCGTCGCGGCATCTCAACTTCTCGCGGACGGCGGATGAGTTGTCGGTGACGCCGGGTGCTGTCAGCCAGCAGATCCGCCTGCTGGAGGAGATCATCGGCGGGCCTCTGTTCACACGCGAGGCGCGCGGATTGCAGCTGACCGAGCTGGGCCGCGCGGCCACGCCCCTGCTGCGCGAAGGGTTCGAGCGGCTGATGGACGCCTCGGCCATCCTGCGCGAACCGCCGCTGAACCGGACGGTGGCGATCAGCGTGGCGCCGTCCTTCGCTTCCAAGTGGTTGATGCCGCGCATGGATGAATTCCACGCCGCCCACCCGGACATCGAGGTGTGGAGTTCGGCGGACATGGAGCCGGTGACGGTGGGCAAGGGCAAGGTCGACCTGGCCATCCGCTATGGCCCCGGCGACTATCCGGGCTATGTGGTCGAGCGTCTGTTGACTGAGACGGTCATACCCGTCTGCTCGCCCGCCCTGATGGCCGCGCCCCATCCTATCCGCACTGCAGAGGACCTGGCCCGGCATACCCTGTTGCACGACATGTCCGAGGACGGTGACGCTTCTCGTCCCGATTGGGCCATGTGGTTGAAGGCCCGGCACGCCAGCCATGCCGATGCGCGGCGCGGCTCGCGCTTTGACCAGTCCAGCATGCTGATCGAGGCGGCGGCGGCGGGGCGGGGCGTGGCCCTGGCCAAACGCAGCTTGGCCCAGGCGGACCTCGCCACCGGGCGTCTGGTCGCGCCCTTCCCCGATGGCAGTCAGGTGCTGGGTTTCGCCTATTTCGTGGTCATGCCGCGGGCCCGTCCGGGCTCGCCCGGCACCAAGGCCTTCGTGGCCTGGCTGAAGCGGCAGGCCATCGACTACGACAACAATTTGGACCAGCTTTAAATCGACCAGCAGATTTTCTGCAGGCTCGAAGCAGGATTGATCGTTTCCTCGGCGAGCGCGTCCCGCCCTATCTCGAAGGCCTTCAAACAGGAGGTCGATCGTGAGCGAAGTCGCAGTTCTGGAACGTTCCCGTGTCGCGGCGGCCGCGCCCTGGACCCCGCAGCGGGTGCGCTGGGTGCGGCGCTGGACCGATCACCTCTTCAGCTTCGCCATCGACCGGCCGGAGGGCTTTCGTTTCCGCTCGGGCGAGTTCGTGATGATCGGCCTGCCGTCTCTGGACGACGCAGGTAAGCCGACTTTGCGGGCCTATTCCATCGCCAGTCCGTCGTGGTCGGACGAACTGGAGTTCTTCTCCATCCGCGTCGAGGACGGGCCGCTGACATCGCGGCTGGTCGACATCCAGCCCGGCGACGAGGTGTTCCTGGGCAGGAAGCCGACCGGGACCCTGGTGCTGGATGCGCTCAAGCCGGGGCGGCGGCTGTTCCTGATCGGCACGGGCACCGGTCTGGCCCCCTGGCTTAGCGTGGCGCGCGATCCCGAAACCTATGAGCGGTTCGATCAGGTGATCGTCACCCATACCGTGCGTCAGGTCGCGGATTTGGCCTATCGCGACTTCTTGCAAACGGAACTGCTCGAGGACCCTCTGGTGGGCGAGCAGGCGCAAGAACGGCTGACCTACTACCCCACGGTGACGCGCGAGGCGTTCGAGCGGCCGGGGCGGATCACCGACCGCATCCTGAGCGGTGACTTCTTCCGCGACCTTGGGCTGGAAGGCCGGTTCGATCCGGCCTTGGACCGGGTCATGCTGTGCGGCTCGACCGCCATGATCCGCGAGGCGGCGGCCCTGTTGGAAAGCCATGGCCTCGGCGAAGGCTCGAACGCCGAACCGGGCGACTATGTGCTGGAACGCGCCTTCGTCGGCTGACCCCGCAGATTTTCTATCGGCCGGAGCGAGATCATATCGTTCGACGCGGACCGGCCCTCCACGCTTCAAATATCCCTCGTTCAAGACGACCAGTGAGGACCGCAGCCTATGCAGGCGACCGTCGAAAAGCAGAGAGACGCCGCCGCGCGTCGCGTCCTGCCCCAGCATCTGCGCCGGCTGGAGGCCGAGGCGATCGAGATCCTGCGCGAGGTGGCGGCCACCGCCCGCAACCCGGTCATGATGTATTCGATCGGCAAGGATTCGGGCGTCCTGCTGCATCTGGCCGCCAAGGCCTTCTATCCAGGGCGGCCGCCATTTCCGCTGCTGCACGTCGACACGACGTGGAAGTTCCGGGACATGATCACCCACCGCGATCATGTGGCGGGCCTCTATGGCGCTCGGTTGCTGGTTCACACCAATCACGAGGCCCTGGCACGCGGGGTCAGCCCGATCACCTCGGGATCGTCGGCTCACACTCAGGCCATGAAGACCGACGCCCTTAAGCAGGCGCTGGACCTGCACGGCTTTGACGTCGCCATCGGCGGCGCCCGGCGCGACGAGGAGAAGTCGCGGGCCAAGGAGCGCATCTTCTCCTTCCGGGGGGTGGACCACAGCTGGGACCCGCGTCGCCAGCGGCCGGAGCTGTGGCGCTTGTGGAACTCCAACCTGGGGCCGGGTGAGAGCCTGCGCGTCTTCCCCCTGTCGAACTGGACCGAGCTGGACGTTTGGGAATACACGCGCGCCGAAGGCATCCCGGTCGTGCCGCTCTACTTTTCGGCCCTGCGCCCCGTGGTGGTGCGCGACGGCGCCCTGATCGTGCGCGACGACGAGCGGTTGCCGTTGAGGGAAGGCGAGACGCCCGAACTGCGCCGCGTCCGGTTCCGCTCCCTGGGCTGCTACCCCTTGAGCGCGGCGGTGGAATCCGAGGCGGACGATCTGGACGCCGTCATTCGTGAACTGAGGGTCAGCCGTCAGTCAGAGCGGCAGGGGCGCCTGATCGACGCCGACGAGACCGCCTCGATGGAGCGCAAGAAGCGCGAGGGCTACTTCTGATGGACGGCGCCGTGACAGCCTTCCCGCCGCAAACCCAGGGGGCGGAACGCGACCTGCTGCGCTTCCTGACCTGCGGATCGGTGGACGACGGCAAGTCGACCCTGATCGGGCGGCTGCTGTTCGAAACGGGACAGGTGCCCGAGGATCAGCTGGCGACGCTTGAACGCGACTCGCGCCGCTTCGGCACGGACGGGGCCAACCTGGACTATGCTCTGCTGCTGGATGGGTTGGAGGCCGAGCGCGAGCAGGGCATCACCATCGACGTGGCCTATCGCTACATGTCCACGCCGCGCCGCAGCTTCATCGTCGCCGACACGCCAGGGCATGAGCAATATACCCGCAACATGGCCACCGGCGCCTCGACCTGCGACGCCGCCGTCGTCCTGGTCGATGCGGTCAAGGGCGTCACGGCGCAGACGGCGCGCCACAGCCGCATCATCGCTCTGTTCGGCATTCGCCATGTCATTCTGGCGGTGAACAAGATCGACCTGGTGGCGCACGATCCCTCGGTGTTCGTGCGCATTCGCGAGGCCTATGCAGATCTGGTCGCCGACCTGGATTTCCGCTCGGTGACGGCCATTCCGGTCAGCGCGCGCCGGGGCGACAATCTGACGGCGCCGTCCGCCGCCACGTCCTGGTATGACGGCCCCAGCCTGATCCGGGCGCTGGAGGACCTGCCGGTGGCCGAGACCGGCGTCGCGCGACCCTTCCGTCTTGCGGTCCAGTATGTGAACCGGCCCGACGCCGATTTCCGAGGCTACGCCGGGACCATCGCTTCGGGCGAGGTGAGGGTGGGCGACGCCCTGGCGGTCTGCCCCAGCGGGCGCACGGCGCGGCTGACGCGCATTCTGTTGGGCGACATAGAGGCGGTTCAGGCCCGCGCGGGCGACGCGGTGACCTTGGTGCTGGACGATGAGATGGACGTGGCGCGCGGCGACGTGCTGGCCCCGGCCGACGACCGCCCGGCGGCCTCGGACCGACTGGATGTCCGACTGCTGTGGATGGGGGATCAGCCCTTTGATCCGGCGGGGCGCTATCAGGTCAAGCTGGGCGCCCGGACCCTGCCGGCCCGGCTGACCCTGTCGGACGCCGCAGTCGCCCTGGCGCCCAATGAGGTGGCGGACGGGCGTCTGAACCTGTCCTCGCCGGTCGCGGCCGACGCCTTCCGCGACGATCCGGCCCAGGGCGCCTTTGTGCTGATCGACCGGACGACGGGCGTCACGGTCGCTGCCGGCGTGGTCGTCGGCACATCCGATCAAAAGGCCCATATTCATTACAGCTCCGCCGCCGTCTCGCGTGAGACGCATGAACTGCTGAACGGCCATCGCGGCGGCGTGGTCTGGCTGACCGGCCTATCGGGCGCGGGCAAGTCCACCGTGGCTCAGGCCTTGCAACAGAGTCTGCATGGGCGCGGTTGCCGCACCGTCCTGCTGGACGGCGACAACCTGCGTCACGGGCTGAACCGCGATCTCGGATTTTCGGACGCGGATCGCGCAGAGAACGTGCGCCGGACGGGCGAGGCGGCGCGGTTGTTCGCCGAGACCGGCGTGATCGCCATCTGCGCCCTGATCTCGCCGCGTCAGGCGGATCGGGACGCGGTGCGGGCGCGCTTTGACGACGACCGCTTCGTCGAGGTCTTCGTGGACGCCTCGCTGGAAAGCTGCCAGGCGCGCGATCCCAAGGGCCTCTATGCGCGAGCCTCGGCCGGAACTATCGCGGGCTTCACCGGGATCGCCGCCCCCTATGAGGCACCCCGCGCGCCCGACCTGACCCTGGCCACCGAACAGTTGTCGCCCGCGTCGGCGGCCGGTGCGGTGCGCCGTCTTCTTGAAGAACGCGGCTGGCTCTAGGCCGCCGCCATGACTGGATCCTGCTCGTGACCTATCTCGTCACCGACGCCTGCGTGAAATGCAAGTTCATGGACTGCGTCGAAGTCTGTCCCGTGGACTGCTTCTACGAGGGCGAGAACTTCCTCGTCATCTCGCCTGACGACTGCATCGACTGCGGCGTCTGCGAGCCGGAATGCCCCGTCGACGCCATCGTGGCGGACACCGAGGATACACCGGATGGCAAGTGGCTGACCATCAACGCCGACTACGCCAAGCTCTGGCCTAACATCACGGTCAAGGGCGAATCGCCCGCTGACCGGGCTCAGTATGAAACCGAGAGCGGCAAATTCGAGAAGTATTTCAGCCCCAAGCCTGGCGGGGTCTAGTTCGGCCTCTAGGGCGTCCCGCCTTGCGTCCCTCAAGCCATCATAAAAAAGGCCGCCGGGTATCCGGCGGCCTTTCGTTTGATCGGGATCGACTCGATCAGAACTTGAAGCTGGCTCGCAGCAGCAGGGTGTAGCGGACGTAGTCCTCCAGCAGCTCGGCGTCGCCAGTGATGGCGAGCATGCCCAGGTCGTTGCCGACGTTCAGGCGGAAGCCGAGGATAGGGCCGCCGCCTTCGATGCTGGCCGGGTCCAGAGTGAAGGCGTCGCCGCCAGAGGCGAAGCGAGCGATGGTGGAGCCTGCATCGACCGAGAAGTTCTGACGCCAGCCGACCCGCACTTCCGGGCGAACCCAGCCGTTTTTACCGAAGCCATAGCCGATGTTCACGGCGGCCACGCCGGAGAACATGTGACCATCGCGTTCGTCGATCTCGAGATCGAACCCATCGCCGCCGCCCTTTTCGGTACGAGCGTCTTCGCTCAGCGAGAAATACTCGCCGTAGATTTCAGGGCGGACATTCAGGCGGCCGAAATGACGCTCGTAAGAAGCGCCGCCCGCAGCGGCCAGGGTGAAGCCGTGCCAGTCGGACTCGTTCTTCAGGTTGATGCCGTCGGCGACGAGTTTACGCGTGGCGTTGAACGAGGCGTAGCCGCCGGCCGCTCGCGCCCAGGTGGTCCAGTATTGACCTTGTGCGCGCCAATAGAGGCCCAACTCCAGCCGGTTGGCCGACAGAACCTCTTCGGCTGCGGCCTCGGGATCTTCCAGAGCGGACGAGGTAAAGGCGGCGGTCAGGCCGATGGCGCCCATGTTGGTGCCGCGCTCCACGCCGCCCGCCACGCCGAAGCCTTCCGAACGGAAGCCGTAGGATTCAGTCTTGTCCTTGTCGGCGTAAAAGTTGATTTCCTGAACCCAGGCGCTGGTCTCGCCCGGCGCCGCCGAGGCGTTGCGGCCGGTCAGGGCGCGAGTGACAGCATCGACGCCGCTGGCAAGGGAGAGCAGGGGGCCGCCCGAGTGGTCGGGCAGGAGCTGTTCATAGACCTTGAAGAAGCCTTCGCGGTCCGTCTGGTTCAAAAGGGCCGCACGGATGAGTTCATTGTCCGCTAGGCCCGCATAGAGCGCGTCATAGGCCGAGGCCTCCGCCTTGATCATGCCGGCTTCTTCTGCGGTGCGCCGGCTGGCTTCGATCGTGATTTCGCCTAGCGCTTCATCGACCTTCGCATTGACCACGAAGGCGTAGGGCGAGTTGGACTGCAACAGGTCTTGGTCGATCGTGCCTACGTCCAGATCGCTTGCCTTGAGCACGTTGAAACTGGTCTTGCCGTTCGGGTCGATCAACGAGTCAAAGCGCACGCCCAGGCCGGCTCCGTCGGCCAGGTTGGCGGCGCCGTCGACGTTGAACTTGAATTCGTTCTTCGTCGCGGCGTCCAGCGTGACGATCAAATTGCCATCCGCGCCGACATTCAGGCTGCTGACGTCCACCGTACCTGTCTGGCGTGCGTCCAGCGTGCCCTTGGAGATGTCGATGTCCAAAAGGCCGTCGCTATTGCTGATCGCGCCACGCACGACGGCGCCGCCCGAGATGGACAGGCGATCAGCACCGGCGCCGAAGGAAATGTCGCCCTGAACCACGCCGTTCTGGATATCGAGCAGGTCGGCGCCCGATCCCAGCTTGATGTCGCCATAGGTCGAGGGTTCACGAGAATCCGTCACGCCGTCGCCATCGGTGTCCGGATCAGTAGCGGTGGCCTCGCTGGCGATCCCCTTCTGGGTGAAGGTGACGCCGGAGGTGTTGGCGCTGACGTCAATGGCCGTCGCCTTGCCCGTGATCGGATCGCCCTTGGCGTTGGGTGTGACGCTGGCCTGAATAGAACGGGTGTTGGTGATTGACGTCAGGGTGCCGCTGAGATCTGCGATCGCCGTCGTGTTGCCTGTGCCGCCGCCCGTTGTGGCTGAAATCGCCCCGTTGTTTTCAATGGACGAGACATTGGCTCCGGCTTCGATCCGGATCGCCGTGATGAGGTTCGCACCATCGGTGGCGGAGGCGGCGCTGACGGTGCCGGTATTGATCAAGGTCGGCGTGGTCGCTCCATCCTTGAAGCGGATGGCCGTGGCGTCGGCGTTGTTCGCGAGCACGGCGACCGAGCCTTCGTTCCGCACGCCGCCTTCGATAGTTACGGCCTGGCCGCCCTCGACGCCGAACTGCAGCGCGGTGGGAGCCACGTTGTCATAGACGCCGATCCCGAAAATCTCGCCGCGGTTGACGAAACCGTAGGCGTTGTTGCCGGTTCCAGCGACGCCCAGAGTGACGTCGCTGGTTGTAGAACCAACGACCACGGCAGGCGCGCCGCCGTAAGCCGTGACCTGAGCCTTGCTTTCATTGGCGTCCGGCAGGCCGTCACCGTCGCGATCCGTATCCTCGCGGTTCTTGACGCCGTCGCCGTCGTCGTCTTCATCGCCGTTCTTGACGCCGTCGCCGTCGTCGTCGCCGTCGATCCCATTGGCGCCGTAGCTCGGCCCCGTATCGAACAGCACGCCCTTGGAGACGTCGGCGCTGATGCTTACAGCGGGGCCGCCCTGAAGCAGATCGTCAGCATCGAGGTTTTCCAGGAACAGGACTTCGGCAGGAACGTCGCCCGTGGTTGGTTTGCTGTTGGGACGGGTCGTGTAGCGATAGCCCGTTGAGGTGATCGTGCCGTGGATCGCGACGCGTCCATCAACGGCGCCGTCCACGGCCACGCCGACGGCGTTCTCGCCACGAACCGAAACGCTCCCCAAAACGCTGACGTCGCCCGTCACCGGACCGGTGACGCTAATGCCTCGCGTATTATCGCCGACGACATTGATCGCGCCGAAATTGGTCAGATTGCCGACCAGGGGGGCCTCGACCGAAATGCCGTAGGAGTTGTTGCCCTCGACCAGAATGGCGCCGCCGGTCTCGACCAGGATATTGCCTGTCTTGGCGTCGGAACCCGTTACCCTCAGGCCGTAGCGACCTGTGCCCGAAGCGAAGGGGCCGTCCGCGTCGCCGTCCTTGTCGGTGTCCTTGTATTCCTCGATGTCGTCGGTGATCGAGATGGTGCCGCCGATCGTGATCGCGCCGGTTGTTCCACCCTGCGCCAGGATGCCGGTGGCGCCGTCGGCGGCCTTGGCCATCCCGATGGACGAGCCGTTGTCCATGTCCACGCTGTTGTTCGAATCAATCGTCACGGCGGCGCCGCTGGTCACAGCGATGGATCCGCCGCTGCCGAAGCGAATATTGTTGGGCTCGGTTCCCGTGGCGGTGGAGGTCGAGATCGGCGTGGTGCGCGCCGTCGAGATGACGGTCTCGGCCGGCGGCGTGGTTTGCGCCTGAACGCCAGCGGCGGCCATCAAGGGGGCGATCGCCACTGCGGTCGCGAGCAGAATACGCATTAGATAGAAACCCCTCGTGGACACACGCGCAACGACGCCAGCCGTCCGTCTATCAGGCTCGGCGTCGCCACGCCCCAAGTTTCTCGAATTTGAGGCGATTGCAAGGCCTGGCGTAGGCAGGGGCAGGTGAACGGGACCTGAAGAACCGCATTCGCTCGGATATGTTCCGGGTTCCTCAAAAGGACGCTTGAGCGGAGCAGTTTCCGGCGCTACGGGCGATTCATGGTGAGTTCCAAACGTAAGCGTCGCATCCAAAGTCGCTCCGGTCGCGTTGCGGCGTTGAGATCTGGAAAGGCCGCCTCAATGACCATGAGCGATATCGATGTTCAGGAGGGCGAACTGCGCCTGATCCCAGGCCTCGACGAGGAAGTCGCTGAAACTCTTAGGATACTGAAGGCGTCGACCGCCGATCCGCGTCCGCGTCTGGTGGACACCACCATGTTGTTCGCCCCCCGTTCGGGCGGGGTGAAGCGCTATCTGCTGTCCAAGAAGGCCTGGCTGGAGGCGAATCGACCTTCGGTGGCCCACACCCTGGTCGTGCCAGGGGCCAAGCATAAGGCGGGGACGGATGGGATCGTCCAGTTGCATGCCGCCAAACTGCCTTTCGGCGACGGCTATCGCTGGCCCAGCTCAGTCCGCCGTTGGGGCGCCTGGGTGGCCTCGATGAACCCCGCCGTGATCGAGGCGGGTGATCCCTATACGCCGGGGCAGGGCGCGCTGGAGGCGGGTCAGCGAGCCGGCTGTCCGGTCGTCGGCTTCTGCCACTCTGACCCGGCGGGCCTGGCGGCCCTGCATTTCGGCGAATGGGCCAAGAAGCCGGTCGAGAAGCGTTGGGCCAGGCTGTTTTCGCAGTTTGATCGTGTCGTCTCGCCCAGCCGATTCATCGCGCGCCGGCTGGAAGAGGCCGGCGTCGGCGGCATTGTTATTCGCCCCCTTGGCGTGGAGGTGGACACCTTCCGCCCGGATCGCCGTGATCGTGACTGGCTGTTGAAAAAGCTGGGTCTAGGCGCGGACGCTCGCCTGTTGTGCTTCGCCGGTCGTCCGGCCAAGGAGAAGAACGTCGACGTTCTGATCGACGCGGTGCAGCGCCTGGGCGCGCCCTATCACCTGGTGCTGGTCGGAGCCGGGGCCGGGATGCCGCCCGAAGATCGAGTGATCTCTTTGCCCTATGAGAAAGACCCCAAGGCCGTGGCGCGGATCATCGCCAGCTGCGACGCCTTCGTCCACGCCAACGACAAGGAGCCGTTCGGCCTGATCGTGCTGGAGGCCATGGCCTGCGGGCGACCGGTCGTGGGCGTCAACGCCGGCGGCGTGGCTGAGACGGTCGATTCTGGCGTGGGGCAACTGGCGCGTTCGGCTGACCCCGCCGACTACGCCGAGGCTATTGAAGCCCTGTTCGAACGCGACATCGAGGCTCTGGGTCAGGCGGCGCGGGTGAAGATGGTCGAGCAGTTTGCCTGGAACCGCGTTTTTGAGGACCTGTCGATGCTCTATGGCGAGTTGAGCGGTCGGTCCGAGTTCGTCATGCCGCAAGAGATTGCGCCGCTGAACTAGGCGAGGGTCTTTCCGTGGGCGGGGAGCGCCATCCTCTTTGCAAGAAGAATGGCGCGAGTGACGGGGCTCGAACCCGCGACCTCCGGCGTGACAGGCCGGCACTCTAACCAACTGAGCTACACCCGCATTTCCTCCGCGAGGAGGAGAAGGGGCGAATAAGGGCGACTCGCGCCCCGGTCAAGCGAGGAGCTTCAGTCAGGCTGAAAATACCGACACAGGCAAAACCTGCGCCTTGAGGCGGGGTCACGACAGCCGGCTAACAGTGAACTGGATTGCGAGGTAGGCGGGGCGCGCCATTCCCTTCGCTGAAAGGAATGGCGCGAGTGACGGGGCTCGAACCCGCGACCTCCGGCGTGACAGGCCGGCACTCTAACCAACTGAGCTACACCCGCGTTCCCCTCCGCGAGGAGGAGAAGGGCGGATTAAGGGCGACTCATGATCCGGTCAAGCGCAATATGCGAAACTATCGGATTTAGCTGCAAATTCAGCTGTTAACGCCCGCAATCCAGTCCTGGTGCGTCTGGCGCGGCGGTCTCGCCGAGGCCCAGCCCCTTCTGCATAAAGACCACGTCGCGCCAGGCGTCGAACTTCCATCCCGCCGCATGGAAGACGCCAACGCGCTCGAAACCGGCGGCGGCGTGCAGGGCGATGGAGCCGGCGTTGGCGCTGTCGCCGATCACCGCCACCATCTGACGCATGCCCAGAGCCTCGCAGGCGCCGAGCAGGGCGTCGAGGAGCGCTTTGCCGACGCCGCGTCCGCGAAACGCCTCGGACACATAAATCGAGTCCTCGACCATGAAGCGATAGGCTGCGCGCAGGCGGTAAGGTCCGGCATAGGCATAGCCCGCGACCTGACCGTCGATCTCGGCGATCAGGACGGGCAGGCCCAATGCGACGGGTGCGGCCAGACGCGACTTCATCCCCTCTGCCGATGGGACGTCCAGTTCGAACGTCCCCGTGCCGTGCAGCACGCTGTCGGCGTATATGGCCGTGACGGCTGCCAGGTCGGCTTCCGTGAACGGTCGGATGATCACGCCTTTTCCCAGCCCTTCTCGACGGCCCAGACGGCGAAGGCGTAGTCGTGGGCGATGTCCTTCAGGTAATCGAAGCGGCCCGACGAGGCGAAGTGGCCCGCCTCCATGTTGATCTTCAGCAGCACCGGCTTGCCGGAGGTCGAGGCGGGCCGCAGCTTGGCCACCCACTTCTCGGGCTCCCAATAGGTCACGCGCGGGTCGGACAGGCCGCCGGTCGCCAGCAGGGCCGGATAGGGCTTGGCCTCGATCTGGTCATAGGGGCTGTAGCTCAGCATATAGTCGTAAGCTGCGGCGTCCTCGAGCGGGTTGCCCCATTCAGGCCATTCCGGCGGGGTCAGGGGCAGGGAGGTGTCGGACATGGTGTTGATGACGTCGACGAAGGGCACGCCACCGATCACCCCGGCCCACAGTTCGGGGCGCATATTGGTCACGGCCCCCATCAGCAAGCCGCCTGCAGAGCGGCCCTCGGCCACGATCCTGCCGGCCCTGGTGTAGTTCCGCGCGATCAGATGATCGGCGGCGGCGGTGAAGTCGGTGAGGGTGTTCTTCTTGGTGAAGCGCCGGGCCGTCAGGAACCAGTTCCAGCCCTTGTCCGAGCCGCCGCGGATATGGGCGATGGCGTAGATGAAGCCGCGATCCACCAGCGACAGCCGGTTGGTCGAGAAGCTGGCCGCCATGGGGATGCCGTAGGAGCCGTAGCCGTAGAGCAGCAGGGGCGCCGAGCCGTCGACCGGCGTGTCCTTGCGACGCAGTACTGTGATCGGCACCAGTTCGCCGTCGGAGGCCGGAGCGTTCAACCGCTCGACCACATAGTCGGCCGGGTTGTGGCCCGAGGGCACTTCCTGAACCTTGCGCAGGGTCCGCTCGCGCGTCTTCAGGTCATAGTCGTAGGTCGAGGTCGGCGTGGACGGCGAGTTGTAGCCATAGCGCATGACCGTGGTGTCGAACTCCGACGCCCCGCCCAGCGACAGGGCGTAGGCAGGCTCGTCCACGGCGATCTCGTGTTCGGCGCCGGCGCGGTCGCGGATGACGATCCTGGTGTTGGCGTCGGCCCGCTCCTGACGGCCGATGAAGTCCTTGACCAGGGCCACGCCCTCGATGAAGCGGCCGGGCGTATGCGGGATCAGGTCCTTCCAGTTCGACTTGGCCGGCACGGCGGTCGGGGCCTCGACCACCTTGAAGTCGATGGCGTCGTCGGCATTGGTGCGGATCACCCAGCGGTCACCCCAGTGGTCCAGATCATAGAGGCGGCCGACGTGACGCGCTTCGACCACCACGGGCGTCGCAGTGGGCGTCGCGCCGGGAATGATGCGGCCTTCCGAGGTTTCCTGGTTGCCGATGCCGATGACGATGAAGGCGTCATCGGACGAGCGGCCAACGCTCTGGAACATGCCATCGTCGGTTTCTTCATAGACAAGTGTCGTCTCGCCGCCGCGCGCGGGGCGACGGAAGATCTTGTCGGGGCGGCCGTTGTCGTCGCGGTTGGTCCAGAAGATCCACTGGCTGTCTGGAGAGAAGGTGAAGTTCTCGGTCGCCGATTCGATGGGGTCAGGCAGGACCTCGCCGGTCGCCAGGTCCTTGACGTAGATCTTGAAGACTTCGGACCCCTGCGCGTCCTCGGCATAGGCGAACAGGGCGTGGTCAGGGCTGTGCTCGACGGCGGAAACTTCCGAATAGGCCTTGCCCTCGGCCAGGGCGTTGCAGTCGAGCAGAAGCTGAGGCGTCGGGGCCTTGATGAAGTTCCTGGTCACGGGCTGGCCGTCCACCATCCAGGTCCCCTGACGCTCGACCCGCATATAGCGCGGGTGCTGCTCGCCGGTGCGGTATTCCGTGAAATACTCCCACGGGCCGTCGGCGGCGGGGACGGAGCTGTCGTCCTCCTTGATGCGGCCCTTCATCTCTTCGAACATCTGGGCCTGCAGGGGCAGGGTGGAGGCCATCATAGTCTCGCGATAGGCGTTCTCGGCAGTCAGGTGTTCCTTGACGTCGGCCTTGATCAGCGACGGGTCGCGCAGCACGGCCTGCCAGTTGTCGTCCTTCATCCACTGATAGTCGTCGACGCGGACGCGGCCCAACTGCTCGATGCGGACGGGGACCTTCTTGGCGACAGGCGGTTGGGGCAGGGACATCGAGGCTCCGGTAGTCGAACGGGCGAGTGCGGGGGAGGCGGCGGCGAGACCGACGGCAGCGGTCGAGGCGATCAGTTCACGGCGATTCATGAAATGGGCTCCCCTGTGGTTCGGCGGGACCTTGTGCCTGCGAACGGGCCGCGTCAAATGGCGGAATGATCTCTCAGGATGTTCCGCCCGCACCGCCCGCCGCCGTCGCGCCCGTTCCCTGGGACCTGACAGTCGGCATGATCAACGCCACGGTGCAGTTGGATCAGCCCTTGAATGAGAGTTCGCGCAAGGTCGGCACCGGCTTTCTGATCTCGGCGCCTCGCCCCGACGGCACGCCTCGGGTCGTGCTTGTGACGGCGGCGCACGTTTTCAACGTCATGCCGAACGGGGAGGCGCGCATCGGCTGGCGCACCGCCGAGGCGGACGGCGCCTGGAAGTTCTCGCCGGCGAACCTGACGATCCGCGACTCCGATGGAACGCCGCTGTGGACCCAGCATCCCGAGCGTGACGTGGCGGTCATGGAGATCACCGCCCCCGACGCCTTCGCCCGCGCCGCCATCCCGATGGGCTGGTTGGCGGACGACACGACCTTTGACCGCTGGCGCGTGGGCCCCGGCGATGAACTGATGGCCCTGGGCTATCCGCATGGCCTGTCGGCGAACAAGGCCGGCTTCCCCATCCTGCGCCTGGGCCGCATCAGTTCCTGGCCGCTGACACCGATCCGACACTTCCCCATCTTCCTGCTGGACTTCGCCGTGTCCCAAGGAAACTCCGGCGGCCCGGTCTTCTGGACCCCCGCCGTCGACCGCCTGCCCGGCGCGCCGACGCCCGATCATCCCTATATCGCCGGCGTTCTGGTGCAGGAGGTTCAGGGCGGCGGCGAAGGCCTGGAACTGGGCGTCGTCGCCCACGCCCAGTATGTGCGCGAGGCGATCGCCTTGCTGGATCAGTCGACCACTGCGCCCGAAACGCAGTCGAACGCCGCGCAGTAGCGGCGGCGCATTTCGTTTCTGATCGGGGCAGGGTCTTCCGGGCTGGCCTGGGTGACCTGAGCGTACCAGACGTCCCAGCCGATCGGTTTTCGGGTCGGCAGATAGTCCAGGCCGTGCAGCGCCAGGACGCGAGCAGCTCCTGCGGCGTGCCAGGCTTTCTCGGCTTCGAGGTCGGGGTATAGCTCGGCCATCCAGTCGCGCAGGAGCGCCGCCTTTTCGGGCGGCATCTCGTCGACCTTCCAGTCACGGATCGAGCGTTCGGCCGCAGAGCGGCTGCCGTGATAGAAGCTGTCGGTAAAGGTCCGGGCGGCCTGGACATGTTCCGGGCCGGGCTCGGGGCCCTCCCACGGTTGACGCAGGGGTTCGTCGCCTTCGGTCAGGACGTCGAAGGGCAGTTCGATCATGAAAGGGACGCCCGCGGGCTGGGCGACGCGCCCCCGGAACACGATCGCGAGGGCGGCTTGCTGAAAGCCCGCATCGGCCGGCTTGGCCGACACGGCCGCGCATCGGGCGAGGGCGCCGCTTTCGTTATTCACGCATTCAAGCGTGACGGTCCCGTTGATCCGCAAGTCCCTGGCCAGGGCCGGGTAGTCGGAACGTCTCACATCCGGCGGAGTCTCCCAGTGTGCGGGTTCGACCAGCAGAGCCAAGGTCGCCAGAAGCGTAATCATGCGGTGAACTCCAGGCTATTCAGGGCTGGTGACGATTTCGGCCGTTGGCCCGCAATCGTAACGGGCGCAAAAGCGGCGACGCAGTTCGATCATCGGTTCGCGAGGGTGGAGCGCGCCATGCACAGACCCCGTCGCTGACGCTCCGTCTTCTCATGAGAACGCCTCCCGCGCGCAGGTTGCACGGGAGGTGTCGTGCGCTCAAACCATGGAACGGCGATCAGCCCGCCAGCGCCTCGACCGTCAGCCCTTGCAGCAATTCCCCGCCCTGACCCACGGCGGCCAGACGGCTGGAGACGTGGCCCAGGACGTTGGCGGCGTAGAGTTCATAGAGGTCCAGCTTGCCCTGCAGCCAGACGGGGTCGCCGTTTCCGGCGTCCAGGCGCGCCTTAGCCGCCAAGGCGCCCTTGGCCAGCATCCAGCCGCCGACCACGTCGCCCATCAGTTTCAGATAGGCGTCGGCGCCGGCCAGAACGTCGGCGGCGCGCTCCGGGTCGGTCTTGGCGTCCAGCAACCACAGGGTAGCATCCTCGACCGCCTCGATCGCCGTGGCGAAGCGCTCGACGGGCTTGCCCGTATAGAGGCGGTCGATCTGGCCGAGGGTGGTCTTCATCTCGGCGATCAAAGCCTTGGCCGAGTCGCCACCGTCCATCGACAGCTTGCGACCGACCAGATCCATGGCCTGGATGCCGTTGGTGCCTTCGTAGATCGGAGTGATGCGGGCGTCGCGATAGTATTGGGCCGCGCCGGTCTCCTCGATGAAGCCCATGCCGCCGTGGACCTGGACGCCCAGCGAGGCGACCTCGCAGCCGACATCTGTGGACCAGGCCTTGGCGATGGGGGTGAACAGGTCCTCGCGGCCCTTCCACAGCTTGCGCTCGGCCTCGGTCGCGGCGTGGCGCGCCAGGTCGGCGGCGACGCCGGTGGACAGGCAGATGGCGCGGGCGGCGGCGATCTTGGCCTTCATGACGCCCAGGGTGCGGCGCACGTCGGGGTGGTCGAAGATCGGGGCGTTCTTCTCGCCGGTCCAGATGCTGCGGCCCTGACGGCGTTCCAGCGCATAGGCCAGGGCGTGCTGATAGGCGCGCTCGGCCACGCCGACGCCCTCGACGCCGACGGCCAGACGGGCGGCGTTCATCATCACGAACATATGGGCCAGGCCCTCGTTCGGACGACCGACCAGCTCGGCGCGGGCGCCTTCATAGGCCATGACGCAGGTGGGCGAGGCGTGGATGCCCAGCTTGTGCTCGACCCCGACCGGGTGGAAGGCGTTGCGTTCGCCCAGCGAGCCGTCGGCGTTGACCGCGAACTTGGGCGTCAGGAACAGGCTGATGCCCTTCGGCCCAGCCGGGGCGTCGGGCAGGCGGGCCAGCACCAGGTGGACGATGTTGTCCGTGGCGTCGTGGTCGCCCCAGGTGATGAAGATCTTCTGGCCGTTCAGGGCATAGGTCCCGTCGCCGTTCGGCGTGGCCGTGGTGGTCAGGGCGCCGAGGTCGGACCCGGCGTGCGGCTCGGTCAGCACCATGGCGCCGGTCCATTCGCCGGTGACCAGCTTGGGCAGATAGACGGCTTTCTGATGTTCGTCGCCGACCTGCTCCAGGGCCTCGATCGAGGCCAAGGACAGCATGGGGCAAAGGCCGAAGGCCATGTTGGCGGCATGGACGGTCTCGTAGGCCGCCAGTTCCAGCGCCTTGGGCAGGGCCTGGCCGCCGGCCTCGACCGAGGCGGTCAGGCTGGTCCAGCCGCCTTCGGCGAACTGGCGGTAGGCGTCGACGAAACCGGGCGCGGCGGTGACGGCGCCGTTGGCGTATTTGGCGCCGGCGAGGTCGCCGGGACGGTTCAGCGGGGCCAGGACCTGTTCCGAGAACTGACCGGCGGCTTCCAGCACCGCGCCCATGACGTCGGCGTCATAGTCGGCGAAAGCGCCCGTGGCGGCGACCTGATTAATGCCGGCGACGGCTTCCAGGGCGAAGGCGAGGTCACGGACGGGGGCGCGGTAGCTCATGGCGGTCTCCAGAATCTTCAACATGCTTCTGACGCCCCAGCGGTCGCTGATGCAAGGGCGCTTGGACTTTGGTCGCGGTTCGCGCCACTCTCTGCCCCAGTGCCGTCGCGGAAGGAAAGAGCCTTGGCCGAGCCTCGAAATCGCTATTCGACCGTGTCGCTGATCCTGCACTGGGTCATTGCCGTGGCCGTGGTCGCTCAGGTGGCGCTGATCATGGCCCATGACGCGACCGAGGGGCCGCTGTCGCGCGAGTTCGTGCAGGTTCACAAGGCGGTCGGCCTGACCATCCTGGTCCTGACCCTGGGCCGAATCGGCTGGCGGCTGGCCAATCCGCTGATCGCCCTGCCGGTCGAGATGCCGAAGTGGGAGCGGGTTCTGGCGCGGACGACCCAGATCGCCTTCTATGTCGTGCTGCTGGCCATGCCGCTGACCGGGTGGCTGGCGTCGTCGGCGGGCGGACGCGAGATCAACTGGTTCGGCCTGTTCCAGTGGCCCCTGCTGCCGGTCGGCGGCGGGCGCGAGGCGGCGGGGCAGTTCATGGATGTTCACGGCGCGATAGCGAAGCTATTGTATCTGCTGATCCTTCTGCACGTCGTCGGTGCGCTGAAGCACCAGTTCATCAACCGGGACAACATTCTACACCGCATGATCCCGCTGATCCCCCGTCGACCATGAAGGGCGACACCCCCGAAATCGCCGCCGAGGCGCTGAAGACCGGACGGCTGGTCATGCTGCCGACCGAGACAGTCTACGGGCTGGCGGCCGACGCCTCCAACTCCCAGGCGGTCGCCCGCATCTTCGAGGCCAAGGGAAGACCGCGTTTCAACCCCCTGATCGCCCACGTCGCCAACGCCCTGGACGCCGAGATGGTCGCCGTCTTTGACGACCGCGCGCGGGCGCTGGCCGAGGCCTTCTGGCCCGGCCCACTGACCATCGTCGCGCCGGTGCGGGATCGCGAGCGGGTCTGCGATCTGGCGCGCGCTGGGCTGGACAGCGTGGCCGTGCGCGTTCCCGGTCATCCGCGCGCGCGCGCCGTGATCGCCGCCTTTGGCGGAGCCGTCGTGGCGCCCTCGGCCAATCGGGCGGGGCGACCCAGCCCGACGACCTTTGACGACGCGATGGAGGAAACCGGTCAGTCGGTCGGCGCCGCCGTGGATGGCGGAGCCTGCGCCATCGGCGTGGAAAGCACGGTCGTGTCGGTGCTGGACGGACAGGTCGCCTTGCTGCGCCCCGGTTCGGTGACGCGCGAGGAGATCGAGGCGGTCGTCGGGCAGCTGGCCGAGAACGGACAGGGTCATCGTTCACCCGGCCGGCTGGCCCTGCACTATGCGCCCGACGCCCCGGTGCGGATCGAGGCCCAGACGGCGAACGACGGCGAAATCCTGCTGGGCTTTGGCCCCGGCGTCGGCGAGCCGCGCTGGAGTCTGAGCCCGACCGGCGACCTGCGCGAGGCGGCGGCCAATCTGTTCCGCCTGTTGCGCGAGGCGGACCGCACCAAGCCTGTCGGCATCGCCGTGTCGCCGATCCCGCACAAGGGACTGGGCGAGGCCATCAATGACCGGCTGCGTCGGGCGGCGGGGTTCATCGGCTGATTGCACTTGTACGGTGCGATGAAAAAAATAGTGCAATTGGTGCAAGCGGCGGAGGGCGGCGCGGCCGTCGTTATGGGATCGACGACGCGGCCGGGAGCGCGAGCTGAAACCGGGGTCCTGATGCGGACGGCGGCGAGCGGGGATGTCAAAGACCGTCTGTAGATCTGCAGTCTGGCCCAACCTGTGACCCAGGCGCGCAAATGACGGAGCGGAACTGGCAATCCCTTGTTTTACAGGGGATTGGCGCGCTAAATTGTGATGGCGTGGAAGCGAAAGCGCGCATTCGGCGGCTGGGACGGCGGCTAGAGAAAGCGGGTCTTCAAGTCGACGCTGGAGATCTTGCCAACCTGGGGCGCGCAGGTTTCCAGCCATTGTTCAGCCGCTTGCCGTCCGCGCGACTTCAGGTCGTTGAGGAAGCTCCATTCCGTGTCGAACTTGGTCGACAGCGACAGGCTGCCTAGCCAGTCATCGACCTCGATGGCGTGCATGCGGATGGCGCGATGGCGGTCCTCGGTGCGGCTCAGTTTGCCTTCGGCGATCAGGTCCTGAACAAAGGCGACGGCGCGCAGCTCGGCCACCAGAGGCGCGTTGAACAGGATCTCGTTCAGGCGATCCATGATCTCGCCCGCCTCACGCGGAGCTTCGTCGCGTACGAAGGGGTTGAGCGGCAGCAGCAGGATGTCGTCCGGCGTGTCGGCGTAGAACAGCGGCCACAGCGCCGGATTGGCCAGATAGCCGCCGTCCCAATAAGGCTCGCCCTCGATCTCGACCGCCTGGAACAGGTGAGGCAGACAGGCCGAGGCCAGCAGGACGTCAGGGGTGATCTCGGGCGTTTTGAACAGGCGGGATCGCCCGGCGCGAACCGCCGTGGTCGAAACGATCAGCTGGATGTCGGAGCCCCGCACCGCGTTGAAGTCGACGGCGGTTTCCAGCACCCGCTTCAGCGGGTTCAGGTTGAAGGGGTTGAAGGCGTAGGGGCTCATGGACATGGCCAGGGTCTCGCCAGCCTTCCACATGGGCGTGTCCTTGAGCCAGCCGGGCGTCAGGGTCTTGGACCAGACGGCGCTGTCGCCGAAGACGTTACGGCCGCCGGACTGATTGACCTCGCGCCACAGCTTGTCCAACGCGGTACGCGCCTCCTCGGCGCCGCCCTGTTCCAGTCCGGTGATCAAGGCGGCCGCGTTCATCGCTCCCGCCGAGGCGGCGGTGACAGCGCGGATGTCGAGGATGTCGGCTTCCAGCAGCCGGTCCAGCACGCCCCACTGAAAAGCGCCGTGCGAACCGCCGCCCTGCAGCGCGAGGCAGATGGATTTGCGTTTCGATCCAGCCACTCAAAACCCTCCGTCATCCCGGCCGAAGCGTAGCGAAGAGCCGGGACCGCTAGAAGCGTCGTCGTCGGAACAGTCGTGTCTTGAGCGGTCCCGGATTACGACTGCGCCGTTTCCGGGGTGATGCTCGAAGGAGCCTTGGCGGCCTATTGCGCGGTCCAGCCGCCGTCGACTGAGTAATGCGACCCGTTGGCCGAGGCCCCGAGATCGGACACCAGATAGAGGAAGATGCCCGCCAGTTCGTCCGTGGTGACGAAGCGCTTGGTCGGCTGCGAGCCCAGGATGACGTTCTTCATTACGTCCTCCTTGCTCATGCCGCGCGTGCGGGCCTGATCCTCGATCTGCTTGGCGACGATCGGCGTCTCGACGAAGCCGGGGCAGATGGCGTTGCAGGTGATGTTCTGTTGGGCCAACTCCAGGGCCACTGTCTTGGTGAAGCCGATGACCCCGTGCTTGGCGGCGACATAGGCCGACTTGAACGGGCTGGCGACCAGGCCGTGGGCCGAGGCGATATTGACGATGCGGCCGCGTCCCTGGGCCTTCATGATCGGGATCGCCGCCTTGGTGGCGTAGAAGGTCGAGGACAGGTTGATGGCGATGATCTTCTCCCACGCCTCGGCGGGGAAGTTCTCGACGGCTTCGACATGCTGGATGCCGGCGTTGTTGACCAGGATGTCGAGCCGGCCCAATTCGCGGTGCGCCGTGGCGACCATGTCAGTGATCTGGTCCGGCTGGGTCATGTCGGCCGGGTGGTAGAGGACGCGCACGCCGGTATCGGCGGCCAGATCGGCACGGGTCTGTTCGATGACCGCTGGATCACCCAGGCCGTTCAGCACCACGTCGCCGCCGCATAGGGCGACAGCGCGCGCCAGAGCCAGGCCGATGCCGGAGGTCGAGCCGGAGACGACGGCCACCTGGCCCTTGAGATCGTTCATGACGAACATGCGGAGAGAACCCGTGAATTAGCTATGCTGCAATGCAGCCTAACCGCAGTCGTTCAATCTGGCGATCAGGAATTTCCTTCCCTGATGAATATCCAGTCCGCCTCGGTCGAAAGCGCCTTGTCGAAGCGGTAGCCGTCGCGGTCGAAGGCCTTGAGATCCTCGGCCTTTTCGATGCGGTTCTCGATGGCGTAGCGGGCCATGGCGCCGCGCGCCTTCTTGGCGAAGAAGGAAATGATGCGGGCCTCGCCGTCCTTGCGCTCCTTGAAGTGCGGCGTGACCAGCGGCAGCTTCAGCGCTCTGGCGTCGACCGCGCCGAAGTATTCCTGACTGGCCAGATTGACCAGGGTGCGATCGGGCAGGGGGGCCGCGTCCTCGTTCAGGCGCAGCGAAATGCGCTCACCCCAGAAGTCATAGAGGTTGGCGCCGCGCTTGGTCTTCAGGCGGATGCCCATCTCCAGCCGATAGGGCTGGATGGCGTCGAGCGGGCGCAGCAGGCCGTAGAAGCCCGAAAGGATGCGCAGGTGATCCTGGGCCCAGGCCAGGTCGGCCGGGGCCAAGGAGCGCGCGTCCAGGCCTTCATAGACGTCGCCGGCGAAGGCGAAGACGGCCTGCAGCGCGCCTTCGGCGGTCTCGTTGTCGAAGGACTGGAAACGCTCGTAGTTGAGGTCCGCCAAGGCGTCCGAGATCGACATCAGGCGGCGCAGGTCGGCGCGGCTCAGCTTCTTCGTGACCTTGGCCAGCTCCGCCGTCTCGTCGGCGCATCGACGCGGGGTCGACGGCACGTCGAGGGCAGGGGGCGTGAAGTCCAGCCGTTTGGCCGGGGACAGGACGATCAGCAAGGCGACACAGGCTCCGAAACATCGGGAAGCCGGCCTCATAGGCCGCTTCCGTGACGTTTTGAACCGTCCCCGGCGTCACATGCGGTCGTGACGCCTAAAAGAGGACCGCCGGGTTCATGATCCGCTGCGGGTCGACGGCCTGACGGATCGCCCGCATGGTCGCGATCTCCAGCGGCGACTTGTAGCGCCGCGCCTCGTCGGTTTTCAGCCGTCCCAGGCCGTGTTCCGCCGAGATGGAGCCGTTGTAGCGGGCCACCACGTCATGAACGACTTCGGAGCCTTCCATCCAGCGCGCGATGAAGGCGGGCACGTCCTCGCCGACGCCGGGGATCACATCATAGTGAAGGTTGCCGTCGCCGACGTGACCGAAGACCGAGACGCGGCACCCCGGATGAAATTTCTCGACCGCCGCCGTGGCCTCGTCGATGAAGTCGGCGATCCGGGATACAGGCACCGAGACGTCGTGTTTCCAGCCGCCGCCCTCGGGCTTGAGGCCCGCCGAGTGTTCCTCGCGCAGACGCCAGAAGGCGGCCTTCTGGGCGTCGTTCTGGGCGATGGCGGCGTCGACGATCAGGCCTTCCTCAAAGGCGCCGGTCAGCAGGCGCTCCATGGCCGAATCGGCGCCGCCCGGCTCGCCCGAGGTCAGCTCGATCAGGACATACCAGGCGGGCGTGCTTTCCAGCGGCTCGCGCGTGTCGGGGATGTTCTTGAGCACCAGGGCCATGCCGAGGCGCTTCATCAGCTCAAAGGCCTCGACCCCGCCGCCGGTCTCGGCCTTGGCGCGTGCCAGAAGGGCGACGGCGGCGTGGTGGCTTTCCAGCCCGACGATGGCCGTGGCGCGGCTGCGCATGATGGGAAACAGCTTCAGCGTCGCCGCCGTGACGACGCCCAGCGTACCCTCGGCGCCGATGAACAGCTGCTTCAGGTCATAGCCCGTATTGTCCTTGCGCAGCCGCTTCAGGCCGTTGAACACCTGACCGTCCGGCATGACGGCTTCGATGCCTAGCACTAGGTCGCGCATCATGCCGTAGCGCAGCACCGCCGTGCCGCCGGCGTTGGTCGAGATGACGCCGCCGATGGTGGCCGAACCTTCGGCCGCGAGGCTGAGCGGGAAGAAGCGGTCCTTTTCCCTGGCCAGTTGCTGCGCCTCCAGCAGGGTCACGCCGGCCTCCAGCGTCATGGCGTCGTCCAGGGGCGTCACGTCGCGCACGGTCCGCAGCTTGCGCGTGGACAGAAGGACTTCGCCAAACGGAATCTGGCCGCCGACCAGGCCAGTGCCGCCGCCCTGGGTCACGATGGCGACGCCGTGGCGGGCGCAGATCTCAATGGCCTTGGCCACCTCATCGGTCGTGCGGGGCTGCAGCAGGATCGGGGTTTCGCCGATCCATCGTCCCCGCCACTCGGTCAGCCAGGGGGCCATGTCGTCGGCGTCCGTGGTCCAGGCGCCGGGCAGGGCGGATTTCAGCTCTTCGAGGGCGGCGGGCGTGGGGAGGGTCATATCCGCCTTGTGGCAAAAGGCGTGGCGTGGTGGAAGCGCAAAACCCTGCCTCCAGGCGGTCAATTTGCGGAGAAAACATGATTCCGACCCCGGCTGTCGGCGTGGTCTGCCTGAAGGGCGACGCAGTCCTGTTGATCCGGCGCGGCACGCCGCCGCGTCAGGGCGCGTGGAGCCTGCCGGGCGGGCGAATCGAACCGGGCGAACGGCTGGCCGACGCGGCGCTGCGCGAACTGCGTGAGGAGACGGGCGTCGAGGCCGAACTGATCGGCTTGATCGACGTCGTGGATGGTCTGTTTCCCGAGGCGGGGCGGCACTATGTCCTGATCGACTACGCCGCGCTGTGGACCGGCGGCGAACCGGTGGCGGGCGATGATGCGGCGGAGGCTGTCTTCGTGCCGTTTGATGAGGCGTTGCGTCGGGTGGATTGGTCGGAGACACGGCGCATCATCCGCAAGGCGCGTGACATGGCGGCGGCCCATGGCGCGGCCCATGGCGTGGGACGGGGCGCTGACGGCCTTGTCATCGCCAGCGAACCGGATTCGGTGGCGCGAGGGCTAGGCGACCGTTAAGCTGGCCTCCAACCGGAGGGGCTTATGGATTTCTCGATTATCTTCTTTTTGATGTTCGCGGCCTTCGCGATCATCTTCCTGTTCAGCGTCATCAAGATCGTGCCGCAAGGTCGTGAATTCACGGTGGAACGCTTCGGCAAGTACACCAAGACGCTGAAGCCCGGCATCAGCATCCTGACCCCGTTCGTCGAGCGCATCGGCAAGCGCATGAACATGATGGAACAGGTGCTGGACGTCCCGACCCAGGAAGTCATCACCAAGGACAACGCCATGGTGAAGGTGGACGGCATCGTCTTCATCCAGGTGATGGACGCCGCTCGCGCCGCCTATCGCGTGGACGATCTGCCCTACGCCATCGCCCAGCTCTGCATGACCAATTTGCGGACTGTGGTCGGTTCGATGGAGCTGGATGAGGTCTTGTCGCAGCGCGACGCCATCAATACCCGTCTGCTGCACGTCATCGACGCGGCGACCGAGCCGTGGGGCGTCAAGGCCAACCGTATCGAGATCAAGGACCTGACGCCACCCAGCGACATCACCAACGCCATGGCGCGCCAAATGAAAGCCGAGCGCGAGCGTCGCGCCGTCATCACCGAGGCGGACGGCGAGAAGCAGGCCGCCATCGCCCGCGCCGAGGGTGCCAAGCAGGCCGCTATCCTGGAGGCCGAAGGCCGCCGCGAAGCCGCCTTCCGCGACGCAGAGGCCCGCGAGCGTGAAGCTGAGGCCGAAGCCAAGGCGACAGCCATGGTGTCGGAGGCGATCGCGCGCGGCGACGTCAACGCCATCAACTACTTCGTGGCGCAGAAATACGTCGAAGCCTTCGCCGAACTGGCCCGCAGCCCGCAGCAGAAGACGGTCATCGTCCCTGCCGAGATGGGCGGCCTAGTCGGCACCATCGCCGGTCTGGGCGAGTTGGTCGGGCTGGCCAAGGAACAGCAGCACGTGCGCACCGAAACGCGTGCGGTCGCTCGTCCAGCACCGGCGCCTGCCGCGCCGGCCCGTCCTGCGCCGCATCGCCCCGGCGGCGCCGTGCCGACCACGGAGTAGGGCATGGACTGGATTTTGAACCTCTACGCCGCCCAGCCCTTCTGGCTTTGGCTGGCGGTGGGCGTGGTCTTGCTGGCCATCGAGGCGGCGGCTTCGACCGAGTGGCTGTTGTGGCCCGCCGTTTCGGCGGGGGTGACGGCTCTGATCGCGGCGCTGGCGCCCAATCTGGGCCTGCCGGTCGAGATCGGGATCTTCGCCGCCCTGACCGTGGCCTCGACGGTCCTGTCGCGCCGTCTGATCAAGCGCGTGAATCCCAAGGACGAGCCTGACATCAACGACCGCGACCTGCGTCTGGTCGGCGAGCGGGCGCGGGTGGTCGAGGCCTTCGTGGACGGGCGCGGCCGGGTCTTCGTCTCGGGCGCTGAATGGCCGGCGGAAATCGAGGGCGCCGCGCCTCTGGCCGGCGAAAGCGTGGTGGTCGAATCGGTGGACGGGCCGCGTCTGCGGGTGCGGGTGGCCTGACGATCAGCCCTTAGCGGCGTCGCATGTCTTCGACGCCACGATTCGCCAGGGCGTCGGCCCGTTCGTTCAGGGCGTGGCCGGCGTGACCCTTGACCCAGTGCCATTTGACTTCGTGGCGGCTGCGGGCCTCGTCCAGGCGACGCCAGAGGTCGTCGTTCTTGACCGGCTTCTTGTCGGCGGTCTTCCAGCCGCGCGCCTTCCAGCCCCGAATCCATTCAGTGATGCCCTGCATGACGTATTTGCTGTCGGTATGCAGATCGACGCGGCAGGGGCGTTTCAGGGCCTCCAGCGCGGCGATGGCGGCCATCAGCTCCATGCGGTTGTTGGTGGTGTTGGGTTCGCCGCCCCACAATTCCTTTTCGTGGCCGCCGCCGGTCTGCAAAATGGCGCCCCAGCCGCCAGGGCCGGGATTGCCCTTGCAGGCGCCGTCGGTGTGAATGATGACGTGATCGATCAGACTCATGGCGCGATGCCTACAGCGTCCCTTGGCGCGCCGCCATCAGTCAGCCTATATGACGCACAACAATCAGTCGGATAGGGTCGCGTTCGTGGCCCTCTTGAGGAGGTAACGCCATGGGCTCCATGAGCATCTGGCACTGGGCCATCGTCATCGTCGTCGTCGCGCTTCTGTTCGGCGGTCGTGGCAAGCTGTCCGGCATCATGGGCGACGCGGCCAAGGGCATTCGCGCCTTCAAGGACGGCCTGAAGGACGACACCGATTCCAAGGGCCCGAAGGAAGGCGTCAGCTCGCTGCCGCGCACCGAGGCCGAAAAAGAAGAACTGAACCGCTAAGCCTTTCGCGGAAAGACGCTGAATCATGGGTGGTCTTGGCCCCGGAATCGGCGGGTTCGAAATCCTTGTCATCGGTCTAGTGGCCCTGCTTGTCGTGGGGCCCAAGGATTTGCCGATGCTGATGCGCAAGGTCGGTCAGTTCGTCGCCAAGGCGCGCGGCATGGCCAACGAATTCCGCGCGAGCTTTGACGAAATGGCTCGTCAGTCCGAACTGGACGACCTGCGCAAGGAGGTTGAGGCGCTGCGGTCGGGGCAGGGCATGCACCCGCTCGGCGCCGAGGCGGAAGCGGCCTTCAAGGACATCCGCAAGGACCTGGAGGCGCCGCTGGACGCTCCGGCGCTGGCCGCGCCCGCCGTGGTCGAGGCCGCGCCGGTCGCCACCGGCGTGGACGAATGGCCCGACGCGTTCCAGCCTGTGGCTGAACCTGTTGCAGGGTCCGTCGCCGCTGAACCTAAGGTCAAGGCGGCGGCAAGGCCGAAGACGGCGCGCGCTCCGGCTAAGGCCAGTGCAAAGACCGCAGTCAAGCCGACGGCGAAGGCCGTCGCCGAAGCTGCGGCGCCCAAACCCAAGGCCGTACGTAAGAAGAAGGTCGATCAATGACGTCGTTCGACCGGGATGAGGCCGAGATCGAGGCCTCGCGCGCGCCACTGATGGATCACCTGATCGAGCTGCGTGGACGGCTGCTGATCTGCGTCGTCGCCTTTGTCGTGGCCTTCATCGGCTGCTTCGCCTTTTCCGAGAAGCTCTACCTCTTCCTGGTCCAGCCCTATGTGGTGTCGGCGGCCTTCCATCAAACGGTGGGCGCGCACGGCCATGTCTCGCCGTTCGATCTGATCCTGGGGACGGCGCGCCTGATCCCGGTGCCCGACGTGGACCATCAGAGCGTCAAGCTGATCTACACGGCGCCGCTGGAAATCCTCTTCACCAAGATGAAGCTGGCCGGTCTGGGCGCCGTCATCGTGGCCTTCCCGATCTTGGCCTGGCAGCTGTATCGCTTTGTCGCGCCGGGTCTTTACCGCAATGAGAAGGGCGCCTTCCTGCCCTTCCTGATCGCGGCGCCGGTGCTGTTCCTGCTGGGCGCGGCGCTGGTCTATTTCGTCATGCTGCCCTTCGTCATGTGGTTCTCGTTGAGCCAGCAGATCATCGGCGAGGGCGTGGCGGCGGAACTGCTGCCCAAGGTGTCGGACTATCTGAACCTGGTGACGGCGCTGATCCTGGCCTTCGGCCTGTGCTTCCAGTTGCCGGTCGTCATGACCCTGCTGGGACTGGCCGGTCTGATCAGCTCCCAGGTCATGGCCAAGGGGCGCCGCTACGCCATCGTGGCCGTGGTCGTGGTCGCCGCCGTCGTCACCCCGCCGGACCCGATCAGCCAGTTGATGCTGGCTGTGCCGATGGTGCTGCTCTACGAGGTCTCGATCTGGTGCGTTCGTATCATCGAACTGCGCCGCAAGAAGGCGGATGTGGACGAGGGTCTGGCCGCCTGAAGGCCGCATGAAAGACGCTGAATTGAGCGGGCGCGGCCGAACGGTTCGCGCCCGTTTTCTTTGTTGATCGGTGAATCGGCAGGGGCGTTGCTGAGGGCTTCTCCACTGCCGCAACGACGAAATGAAAAAGGCGCCGGACGTTTCCGCCCGGCGCCTTGATCGTCAGTCTGATCCGGGGATCAGCAGCTGTAGTACATGTCGAATTCGACCGGGTGCGGGTGCAGTTGCAGACGGGCGACTTCTTCGGACTTCAGCGCGATGTAGCTGTCGATGAAGTCGTCATCCATGACGCCGCCCTTCTTGAGGAAGGCGCGGTCGGCGTCGAGGGCGTCCAGAGCTTCCTTCAGCGAGCCGGCGACTTCCGGGATCGAGTGGCGCTCTTCCGGCGGCAGGTCGTAGAGGTTCTTGTCGGCGGCCGCGCCCGGATCGATACGGTTCTCGATACCGTCCAGGCCCGCCATCAACAGGGCCACGAAGGTCAGGTAGGGGTTGCCCATCGGGTCGGGGAAGCGGGCTTCCAGACGCTTGGCCTTGGGCGACGAGACGTGCGGGATGCGGATCGAGGCCGAACGGTTGCTGGCCGAATAGGCCAGCTTCACCGGGGCTTCATAGCCCGGCACGAGACGCTTGTAGGAGTTGGTGGTGGAGTTGGCGAAGGCGTTGATGGCCTTGGCGTGCTTGATGACGCCGCCGATGTACCACAGGCATTCCTGCGACAGGCCCGCGTACTTGTCGCCGGCGAACTGGGGCTTGCCGTCCTTCCAGATCGACATGTGGACGTGCATGCCCGAGCCGTTGTCGGCGAACATGGGCTTGGCCATGAAGGTCGCCGACTTGCCGTAGGCCGCGGCCACGTTGTGGATCACGTACTTATAGAGCTGCAGGCGGTCGGCCATCGTCAGCAGGTCGCTGAACTTCAGGCCCAGTTCGTGCTGCGCGGGGGCGACCTCGTGGTGATGCTTCTCCGGGTCCATGCCCAGATCCTTCATCACGCCCAGCATCTCGCCGCGCAGGTCCTGGGCGGAGTCGACCGGGTTGACCGGGAAGTAGCCGCCCTTGTGGCCGGGACGGTGGCCCAGGTTGCCTTCGGCGTATTCAGCGCCGGTGTTGGACGGCAGTTCGATAGAGTCGAAGCTGTAGCCGGTGTTGTGCGGCGCGGTGTTCCAGCGCACGTCGTCGAAGATGAAGAACTCGGCTTCCGGACCGAAATAGACCACGTCGCCCACGCCCGAGGACTGGACATAGGCCAGGGCCTTCTTGGCCATCGAGCGGCTGTCGCGGTTGTAGGGCTCGCCCGTGTCGGGGCTCAGGACGTCGCAGAACAGGAACAGAGTGGTCTGCTGATAGAAGGGGTCGATGTAGGCGCGCGTCAGGTCCGGCTTCAGCAGCATGTCGGACTCGTTGATGGCCTTCCAGCCGGCGATCGACGAGCCGTCGAACATGGTGCCTTCTTCCAGGAACTCCTCATCGACCATGTCGATGTCGAAGGTCACGTGCTGCAGGCGGCCGCGCGTATCGGTGAAGCGGATGTCGACGTACTGGACGTCCTTTTCCTTGATCTCTTGAAGGATCTTTTGGGCGGCGCTCATTCTCGAAGTCCTGTCAGTTCGGGGAGGAGAAACGAAAAGCGGCCGCCCTTGCGGAACGGCCGTGGTAGGGTCAGATAGCCTGGGCGCCGGTTTCGCCGGTGCGGATGCGGATCACGTCTTCCAGAGCGGAGACGAAGATCTTGCCGTCGCCGATCTTTCCGGTGCGGGCTGCGGTCTGGATGGCGGCGACGACGGCGGGAACCAGATCATCGGCCACGACGACCTCGATCTTGATCTTGGGCAGGAAGTCGATGACGTACTCGGCGCCGCGATAAAGCTCGGAATGACCCTTCTGGCGGCCGTATCCCTTGGCCTCCAGAACAGTCATGCCCTGCACCCCGATATCCTGGAGAGCGTCCTTCACTTCATCCAGCTTGAACGGCTTGATGACGGCTTCAATCTTCTTCATGGCGAGTCCCGAGCCGGCTCCCTTGGTTGGTCCGACGCTCGGGGGGTAAAGGGACATTGCATTGCACAATAAGGCAAGCAATTTTCGTGCGTAGAGGCCATCCGTGAACGGAATTCGATCATGAACCCGATCAACGACCCCATGACATGGCAAAGCCGACTGCCCTGGCCCGGCGCCGAGGCGCACAAGCATGCGCGCGGGCGCCTCAGCGTGGTGTCCGGCGGGGCTCATTCGACGGGCGCTGCAAGGCTGGCGGCGCGCGCGGGTCTGAGAATCGGGGCGGGCCTGGTGAAGGTCTTCTGTCCGCCTGAGGCTGCACCGGTGCTGGCGCCTGCGCTGGAGGCGGTCATGCTGGCCAGCTTCGTGTCGGGCGATCAACTGGCGGGGCTGGCCGAGCCGATGGACGCCGTGGTGATCGGCCCGGCGGCGGGTCTGACCGATGCGACGGTGGCCAATGTGGCGGCGCTGGCGCGGACGGGGGCGGCCCTGGTGATCGACGCCGACGCTCTAACCTTGTTCCGCGACCGGCCGGGCGACCTGTTCGCCAGTCTGGATCGCGACGACGTCCTGACCCCGCATGAGGGCGAGTTCGAGCGTCTGTTTCCGGGGCTGTTGGTCGAGGGACGCGAGACGGCGGCGCAGGAGGCCGCCATGCGGGCGGGGTGCGTTTTGGTGCTCAAGGGAAGCGCCACCGTTATCGCAGCGCCAGACGGACGCTGCGCGGTCAACGGCAACGGCACGCCCTGGCTGGCGACGGCGGGCAGCGGCGACGTTCTGGCGGGAATGATCGGCGGGTTGCTGGCCCAGCATATGGATAGTTTTGACGCGGCCTGCGCGGCGGTCTGGATGCACGCGGATGCGGCGAGGCGTTTCGGACCGGGGCTGATCGCCGAGGATTTGCCGAATCTGATCCCGGCGGTTCTGGCCGAGCTTTATTCCGGCTGAACCCGTGGTGCGGATGAGAGGACTCGAACCTCCACGCCTCTCGGCGCCAGAACCTAAATCTGGTGCGTCTACCAGTTCCGCCACATCCGCATAGGTAGGCGAATGCCTGTAGGCGAGGGCAGCGGATTGGGCAACTGACAAGGTTGGTCCGGATAGGAAAAAGGCCCCGGATTTCTCCGGGGCCTTTCTCTTTTTCTGGACCTGTCGCGCTTGCGCGGCTTGAGGCCATGAAGGTTGTCCCGAAGGGATCAGTCCTTCTTGTTGTCGACGCCGTGGCCAAGAGCCTCCACAGCCGTTTCCAGCGTGGTGTCCTCGGTGATGTCGATGCCCTTGGCCAGCTTCGAGTGAGCGAAGCCGTACAGGCCGTAAACCAGGGCGCCGACCAGGGCGTAGACGCCCAGGATGGTCAGCGGCAGCGGGTTGTCGTTCAGGGCGTGGGTCACCATCGGGATGAAGTTGAACGACGCCAGAGTCAGGCAGGCCAGGATGCCCAGCACCGCGGTGACCATGCCGCCCGGAACCTTGAACGGACGTTCCATTTCCGGGTGCTTGATACGCAGGACGATGACCGACAGACAGACGATGGCGAAGGCCGTGGCCGTGCCCAGCGACACCAGGTCGCCCAGGATCGAGATGGGCAGGAAGGACGCGGCGATGGCGATCACGATGCCCAGCAGAATGGTGCCGACCCAAGGGGTGCGGAACTTGGGGTGCACCATGGCGAAGGCCTTGGGCAGCAGGCCGTCGCGCGCCATGGTGTAGAAGATGCGCGTCTGGCCGTAGCACAGGACCAGCATGACCGAGGACAGACCGGTGATGGCGCCGATCTTGATCAGGAAGGCGATCAGGTTCAGCTGCCCGCTCGGTGCGCTGGCCAGCGGCACATTGGCCCATTCCAGGCCCATCCGGTCGATGGCGACGGCGATCGGGGCCGGCGAGGCCAGTTCCAGATAGGGAACCACGCCGGTCATGACGGCGGCCACGACCATGTAGATCAGGGTGCAGACGAACAGGGCGCCCAGGATGCCGATGGGCACGTCTTTCGAGGGGTTCTTGGCTTCGGCGGCGGCGGTCGAAACCGCTTCAAACCCGACGTAGGCGAAGAAGATGATCGAGGCGCCGCGGAAGATGCCGCCCACGCCGAACTGGTCCCAGCTCTCGCCCTGCGGCGGGATGAAGGGGTCCCAGTTGGCCGGATTGATATACTGCAGGCCGACGGCGATGAAGGTCAGCAGGACGATGATCTTGATGACGACGATGGCGTTGTTGATGTTCGCCGATTCCGACACGCCCAGCACCAGCAGGCCGCAGACGGCGGCGATGCCGACGGCCGCCACCAGGTTGAAGGTGCCCGTCAGCGGGAAGCCCGCGTTTGCGCCCGAGGCGACATACTGGATCAGCGGGGTGGCCCATTGGGGCCCTTCGCCGCCCGCATAACTTATTGTCGGGAACAAACTCGCGCTGAGCCCGAAGTCATTAAGGATCGACACGACATAGCCGGACCAGCCGACCGCCACGGTCGAGGCCGCAACGCCGTATTCCAGCACCAGCAGCCAGCCCATGATCCAGGCGAAGACCTCGCCGAGGGTGCCGTAGGCATAGGTGTAGGCCGAGCCCGACACGGGCATGGTCGACGCCAGTTCGGCGTAGCACAGACCCGCCAGGGCGCAGGCGATGCCGGCGATGACGAAGGAGAACATGATGGCCGGACCGGCGTGCGCCGAGGCGACCTGACCCGTCAGCACGAAGATACCGGCGCCGATGATGGCTCCGATCCCAAGGCTCATCAGGTTCATCGGGCCCAAGGTCCGTTTCAGCTCGCTCTTGGCGGCTTCTTTCTGAATCTGAGCAATGGATTTTTTAAGGAATAGCCGGTTGCCGGCTGGCTTTACGCCGTCTGCGGACATGAAGTCGCGCCCCCAATTACGCAACGACCCCTCCCGGGTCGTCTTCTTGGAGGCGGACGCTAACCATCCAAAGGGCCGCGCGCAACGCGGTTTCGGTTGGATGAAGCGATGACGACGCTTTCGTGAACCGGGGCGTTGCGGCTAGAGCCGATGTGATGTTGCCGATTCACGCCGTACTGGAGCCGCTGAAGGCGGCGCTGAGCGCGACCAATGCGGTCGTTCTGGCCGCCCCGCCGGGGGCGGGCAAAACCACGGTCGTGCCGCTGGCCCTGCTGGATCAGGCTTGGTTGGGCGACCAGAAGGTGCTGGTGCTGGAACCGCGCAGGCTGGCGGCGCGGGCGGCCGCCGACCGGATGGCGACGACCCTGGGCCAGAAGGCGGGCGGCACGGTCGGCTATCGAACCCGGCTGCAGAGCCGCATCGGGTCGCAGACCCGCATTGAGGTCATCACCGAGGGTGTCTTCACCCGGATGATTCTCGATGATCCGGCGCTGGAGGGGGTCGGCGCGGTCCTGTTCGACGAATTCCATGAACGCAGTCTGGACGCTGATCTGGGGTTGGCTCTGGCCCGCGAGAGCCAGTCGGTGTTGCGCGATGACCTGCGGCTGCTGGTCATGTCGGCGACGTTGGACATCGCCGGGGTGTCGAGGTTGCTCGATAGCGCGCCGGTGATCGAGGCCGAGGGGCGGATGTTCCCGGTCGAGACCCTCTACTTGGGGCGCAATGTCGCCGAACGATTCGAGGATGCGGTGGCGCGGGCCGTCACGCAGGCGCTGGGCGAGCAGACGGGGTCGGTGCTGGTCTTCCTGCCGGGGCAGGGCGAGATCCACCGCACGGTCCAGCGCCTGAACGAACGGCTGCGCGATCCGGCCGTTGATGTGGTCGCCCTCTATGGGGCGCTGGACAAGGGCGAGCAGGACCGGGCCATCGAGCCGGCTCCGCCTGGCCGTCGCAAGGTGGTGCTGGCGACTTCGGTGGCCGAGACCAGCCTGACCATCGAGGGCGTGCGGGTGGTGATCGACGGCGGCCTGTCGCGCGTTCCTCGCTTCGAGCCGTCCAGCGGCCTGACCCGATTGGCCACGGTCAAGGTCAGTCGGTCTTCAGCGGAACAGAGGCGAGGGCGCGCGGGTCGTGTCGAGCCCGGTGTCTGTTATCGCCTGTGGGACGAGGAACAGACGCGAGGCCTGGTCGCGCATCAGCGGCCAGAGATCCAAGAAGCCGACCTGACCGCCTTCGCGCTGGATCTGGCGCGCTGGGGGGCGAAATCGGTCGAGGGGCTGGCTTTGCTGGACCCGCCGCCCGCCGGAGCCCTGGCGGAGGCGAGGAAGGTGCTGACCCGGCTAGGCGCGCTGGACGCCAAGGGCGATCTGACGACGCATGGACGACGGCTGACCCGCATCCCCCTGCCGCCGAGACTGGCGCACATGGTGGCGGTCGCCTCTGATCAGGGCGACGCCCTGGGCGGGGCGAGGATCGCCGCTGTGCTGAGCGAGCCGGGGTTAGGCGGGAACGCCATCGACCTGCACGATCGACTGAAGGAGCTGGAGCGGGATCGCTCGCCCCGCGCTCGCGACGCCATGAAGCTGGCCGAGCGCTGGGCGCGGGCGGCGGGCGGTGAAAGCGGCGGCGAGGCGGATGCAGGCCTGCTGCTGGCCGAGGCCTTCCCCGACCGCATCGCCCGCGCCAAGGGCAGGCCGGGCGAGGTGTTGCTGGCCTCCGGGCGTGGGGCCTTCCTTGATCCGAGCGAACACATGGCGCGCGAGCCCTGGCTGGCGGTGGCCGAACTGGGCGGGGGCGACGCGCGCGACCGCATCCGGCTGGCGGCTGCGCTGGACGCGGCGACGCTGGAGGCCGATCTGGCGCACCGCATCGAGGTCGAGGATCGGCTGGCGCGCGAGCCTTCAGGCAAGTCGGTGATCCGCCGCATCCGCCGCATCGGCGCCCTGGTCCTGGACGAGAAGGTCGTCGGCGCGCCTGATCGCGCGACCATGACGGCGGCGCTGAAGTCCGAGGTCGAGGCGGGCGGTCTGACGGCGCTGAACTGGGGCGATCAGGCGGGGGCGCTGCGGGCGCGGCTGACCTTCTTGCATGGTCTGGATGCGATCTGGCCCGATGTATCGGATGAAGGCTTGTTGGCCCTGCGCGAGGATTGGCTGTGGCCGCTGCTGGACGGGGCGCGGTCGCTGGGCGACATCGGCGACGGCAAGCTGGCCGAGGCCCTGCGCGGTCTGATCCCGTGGGATTTGCAGCGCAGGCTGGATGACCTGGCCCCGCCGCGTCTGACCACGCCGTTGGGTTCGGCCGCCATAGACTACGCCGCCGAGGGCGGGCCGCGCGTCGAGATCAGGGTGCAGGAGCTGTTCGGGGTGAAGACCCATCCGACGGTCGGCGGCGGGCGGGTTCCGTTGACGCTGTCCTTGCTGTCGCCCGCACGGCGTCCGGTGCAGGTGACGCAGGACCTGTCGGGTTTCTGGGCGGGATCGTGGGCGGCGGTGCGCAGCGAGATGCGCGGCCGCTATCCGCGTCACCCGTGGCCTGAAGACCCCGCCAACGCCGAGGCTACCAGCCGGGCCAAGCCGCGCGGGACCTGAAGCCTCGCCTTGACGATAACGTGCGACGCGGCGCAATGACCGTGCAGCAATGCAAGGATTTCGCGTGGCCGACGCTGCACTCTCACCGCCTGCTGCCTCCAAACGGAGAATTCTGTTCGCCAGCCTGATCGGCACCACGATCGAATTCTTCGACTTCTACATCTACGCCACGGCGGCGGTGCTGGTGTTTCCGACCCTCTTCTTCCCGGGCGAGGACCCGACCACGGCCATGCTGTCGTCCTTCGCCACCTTTTCCATCGCCTTCTTCGCGCGTCCGGTCGGGGCGGTCATCTTTGGCCATTTCGGCGACAAGGTGGGGCGCAAGGCGACCCTGGTCGCGGCCCTGATGACCATGGGACTGTCGACGGTGGCGATTGGCCTGCTGCCGACCTGGCATTCCGTCGGCGTGATCGCGCCGCTGCTGCTGGCCCTGTGTCGGTTCGGTCAAGGCCTGGGTCTGGGCGGCGAGTGGGGCGGGGCGGTTCTGCTGGCGACCGAGAACGCGCCTCCGGGCAAGAAGGCCTGGTTCGGCATGTTCCCGCAGCTGGGGGCGCCGATCGGTTTCATCCTGTCGACTCTCAGCTTCATCACCCTGACGGCGACGCTGAGCAATGAGCAGTTCCTGGCCTGGGGCTGGCGCATTCCCTTTATCGCCAGCTCGCTGCTGGTCTTCGTCGGCCTGTGGGTGCGTCTGCGCATCACTGAGACGCCCGAGTTCAAGAAGGCCATCGACAAGGCCGAGCGCGTCGAGACGCCGATCCTGACCCTGTTGGCGCGGCACAAGTTCGCGCTGCTGACCGGGACGCTGGCGGGGATGGCCACCTTTGTCCTCTTCTATCTGATGACCGTTTTCGCCCTGGGCTGGGGCACGACGGCCATGGGCTATACCCGCGAGCAGTTCCTGCCGATCCAACTTCTGGGTGTCTGCTTCTTCGGCCTGTTCATCCCGCTGGCGGCCCTGGCGGCGGATCGCTGGGGGCAGGGGCGGACGTTGCTGGTCACGTCCATCGCCATCGCCCTGTTCGGCCTGGTGCTGGCGCCTCTGTTCGGAAGCGGCGGACTGGCGGGCGTAGTGGCCTTCTTCATCATCGGCTTCAGCCTGATGGGGTGCACCTATGGCCCATTGGGCGCGGCCTTGGCGCGGCCGTTCCCGACGGCGGTGCGCTACACGGGCGCGTCGATGACCTTCAATCTGGCGGGCATTCTCGGCGCGTCGCTGGCGCCGTTCGCGGCGACCTGGCTGGCGGGCCACTACGGCCTACAGGCTGTCGGCGCCTATCTGGCCGTCGCCGCCGTCCTGACCATCCTGGCCCTGCTGGGCATGAAACGGATCAAGACGGACGGCGAGGCGTAAGGGTCAGATGTCCGAGCCGTAGGCCGCGTCGGTCACGGCATAGACCATGATGCCGGTGGCGATGGCCAGGTTCAGGCTGTCGGCGCGGCCTCTCATAGGGATCTTGACGTTCAAGTCGCAGGCGGCGGCCAGTTCATCGGTCAGCCCGGCTTGCTCGTTGCCCATCAGGATCAGGGCCGGATGCTGCACGGGGCTGTCGCGGTAGCCATGCTTCGCGTCCAGGCGGGTGCCGATGACGCTGCCGGGCCATTTGGCGCGCCAGGCCAGGAATTCCTCACGCGAGGCCTTGCTGACAGTCACGGCGAAGACCGAACCCATGGTGGCCCGCACGGCCTCGACCGAGAAGGGATCGACACAGTCGCCGATCAGGATGACCCCGCCGCAGCCGGCGGAATCCGCCGTGCGGATGATGGTGCCCAGATTGCCCGGATCGCGCACCTGCTCCAGCGCCACCCAGCAGGGCTTGTCGTCGGGCTGAATAGCGTCCAGCGGCGTATAGACCTGTTCGAACACGCCCAGCACGGTCTGCGGATTGTCGCGACGGCTGATCTTTTCGAGGATGGCGTGGGTGACGACGATGATCTGGCCGCCAGCCTTTTTCGTCTCGGCCTTGGCGCGGTCCAGCAGCGGGTGAGGCCGGGCCTCATCGCCGACCAGCAGCATGACCGGGGCGCGGCCCTGATCCAGGGCTTCGCCGATGAACTTCAGGCCTTCGGCCAGGAAGCGGCCGGTCAGGTCGCGCTCCTTGCGCATATGCAGGGCGCGGACCGACTTGATGGTGTCGTTGGTCAGGGAGGTGATGACGCGCTCGACCATGTCAGGCGCTCCAGCGGGCGAAGAAGGAAAGGCCGATGGAGCGGGCGTTCGGGCCGTCCTCGGACAGGGCCAGTTCGCCCCAGTCAATGCGTCCGCCACGATCATGGGTCGCCTCGGCCATCATGTGCGCCAGCGACAAGCCCGAGATCCGCGCCGCATAGGCGTTCAGCAGCAGGAAGGAGGCGTCGTCGGACAAGAGGGCGGCGCAGTCCTTCAGCAGGCCCGGCATGTCCTCGAACAGGCGCCAAACCTCGCCGTTGGCGCCGCGCCCGTACTTCGGCGGGTCCAGGATAACGCCGTCGTACTTCGAGCCGCGACGAACTTCGCGCGCCACGAACTTGCGGGCGTCCTCGACGATCCAGCGGATCGGACGGTCGGCCAGGCCCGAAAGCTCCGCGTTCTCACGAGCGTAGGCGACGGACTTCTTGGAGGCGTCGACGTGGGTGACGTGCGCCCCCGCCGCCGAACAGGCCAGGCTGGCCACGCCGGTGTAGCCGAACAGGTTGAGGATCTTAGGCTGCTTCAGGGTGCGGACGCGGGCGTCCAGCCATTCCCAGTTCGCCGCCTGCTCTGGGAAAAAGGCCAGGTGGCGGAAGGGGGTGAACCGGCCCATGAAGCGCACGTCGCGCCATTGCAGAGGGAAGGCGTCGATCGGTCCGTGCTTGTCGAAGCGCCAGCGGCCGGAATCCTCTTCCTCCTGTTGCGGGTCGAACATGGCGTTGGCGTTCTCGAACGCGCCTTCGTCATGGGCCTTCCAGAAACACTGCGGCTCGGGCCGAACCACGGTGTAGCGACCGTAGCGTTCCAGTTTGCGGCCGTCGCCGCTGTCCAGCAGGGCGTAGTCCGACCAGCCTCGCGTGACGAGGGTTTCGGGAGAAGGAGAGAGAACCGGAGCCATCCGGCGCTGATAGGCGCTCAGGCGGCCGCTCGTCCAGCGTCGGCGATCAATGGCGCCAGGATCGGCGCTGTTTCCTCGCAGGCGATATCGGGGCGATGGGCGGTCTTGTCCCAGCGATGAGGTTCCAGGATCAAGCGAACGAAGGCGTGTGCGAAGGCCAGGCTGAGCAGCGACCAGTAGAAGGGAGCCGCGACCATGTCGCCGATGGTGAAGGGCGTGCTGGCGCGCCGGGCGCCCAGCGCGGCAGCAAGAAGGGCCACGGCAGCCCCGCCCACCAGGATTCCCAGTCCGAACCACGGCGTCTGGGGCAGGTGGCGGGCCAGCAGGGCCATCAGAAAGAAGATGCCTATCCAGGCGACAGACAGGGCGTGCAGGGCCGCCGAGGCCACGGCCGCGCCGATCGTCAGGGCCAGAGCGAGCCAGCCTCGCCATCCCATGCCCGACCCGGATCGGGTGTGAACGCACAGGGGCTGCATATAGCCCTTGAGCCAGCGGGTGCGCTGCGGCAGCCAATGGACCAGATGGCCCGGCGGGGTTTCGTAGGTGGGACGGGTCAGCGTGCCGAGCCGCCAGCCGCGACGCCATATCCGAAAGCCTAGGTCGGCGTCCTCGGTCACGTTCCAGGCGTCCCAACCGCCGAGCGCCCGCAGAGCCGCAACGCGGAAATGATTGCTGGTGCCGCCCAGAGGGAAGGGCAGGCCCATGCGGGCCATGGCGGGAAGGGTGACCTCGAAAAGAGCCGCATACTCGGCTGCGAACTGTCGATCGAGGAAGGGCGAGGCGCGTCGCTGCTTGTGTCGCCGACGGATGCGGAGCGGAGCCTGGAGGCAGACAAGTTCACCATCGTCGGCGGCGAACCGAGCGGCGGCCTCCCTCAGTTGCAGGGGGTCCGGATCATCCTCGGCGTCATAGACGGTCAGCAGTTCGCCCCGCGCCACAGAGAGGGCGTGGTTCAGAGCGCGGGGTTTGGTCGCGGGGGCTCCGGGCGGCGCGATCAACACCTGAAGCCAGTCCGGCAGGGTCAGGGCGCTTGCGGCGTCGATAGTCGCTTGATCGTGCGCCTCCAGCACCAGATGGCCGTCCAGAAGCGAGGGCGGATAGTCGATGCTCGCCAACCGCTCGACCAGGTGAGGCAAGACGGCCGCTTCGTCATAGAGCGCCACGACAACGGAGTATCGCGGCAACGTCATGGGTTGGGCTGAGGGCGGGGCAGAGGGACGCTGGCCGACGACGAGGATCAGACATCGCCACGCTATGACGGCGAGGAACGCCGTTTGCACCAGGAGAAGGATGACCCTTCCTGTATAGGCCCAGACCATGAAGGACCCGATCACCCCGCTGGAAAGCACTGCGAGGAAAAGGATTTGTCCGGGAGTGGCGGTGATCCTGGCCGCGTCTTCCGTCCTTCCCGCATCCATCGACCTCGGGATCGGTCCATGCATTCGAAGCCCCCGCCGGCTGCAAAGGTTAATCCTTATTAAGATTGACGTAACTAATACCGTCGTTCCGTGAAAGGCAAGCGGTTGGCGATTCGGGAAGGTTGGGGCTATGCAGGACGCCTTCCTGTCACGGAGTTCGGGATTGTCCGGCGACTCGACCCCCACGCCGCGTTCGGCTCGCAAGCCCAAGGGCGAAGGCCATGTCCGGCGCGCAGAAATACTGGCGGCGGCGGAAAGCATCTTCGTCGAGCATGGCTATGAAGGCGCGACGATCCGCAAGATCGCCGATGAAGTCGGCCTGTCGTCAACGGCGCTCTACATGCACTTCGCCGACAAGAGCGAGATGCTGCATGAGATCTGCCGTGGCGCATTTGAGACCTTGATCGCCTCCCACCGGCAGATTTTGGTCGAAGACGAACCGCCGGAAGTGCGGCTCAGGCGGATGATCGAAGCCTATATCCGGTTCGGTTTCGAGAACCCCAACGCCTATCGCCTGACCTATCTTACGCGTCCGGTCGAGGCGCGCGAGGGCGCGCAGACTGTGGCCCAGGAGACGGGCTTCGAGTTGTTCCGATCGTTTGTGGCCGTCGTCGAGCAAGCCGTCGCCGCCGGGCGCATGACGGGCGATCCGACGACTTTGGCCCAGGCCATCTGGGCCTGCGGTCATGGCATCGTCTCCCTGAGGATCACCAAGCCCTATTTTGAATGGGCGGATCGGGATGAACTGACCCGCGTCACTCTGGACGCTCTGTTCGCGGGACTGTTGACGACGTGAACCGGCGCTGCGGGGTGCTTGCCGCCCTCATTCTGCTGACTCCCGTCGCGGTCGAGGCGCGGCCGCTTCGGGTGCTGTCGCTGGATCAGTGCGCGGACCAGTATGTCCTGGCCTTGGCGCCGGAGGCCGAGCTGGCCCTGTCGTCGCGGGCGGACGACCCGGATTCCTGGATGCGTCAGGCGGCGCGCGGGCGGGCGCGGGTTCGACCGACGCTGGAGGCGGCTATCGGCTTTCAGCCCGATGTCGTGGTCCGCTAC
>JALAGW010000175.1 GCA_022712235.1 Brevundimonas sp.
GTGGTGTTGGAGAAGATGTTGTCGTCTTCATCCAGTTCGACCGAGAAGTTGTCGCGGGTCTCGGCGTCCTCGTATTTCGAATAGAGGAAGCGCAGGAACATCTTGGCGTCGTCGTTCGGACGCCAATCGAAATTGGCCACCGCGCCGGTGCGTTTGCGGTTGGTGGAATAGGGGCGGATGGTGAACTCTTCCGGCACCTCATTGCCGTTGACCTCGATCCGGCCCTCGCCGCCCTGCAGGTTTTCGGCGGCGATGAAGCGCTCGGAGAAGTTGGCCGCCAGCACCATGCCGAACTGACGGTTCTGGCCGAAGACCGTGCCGTAGCTGGCGTCGAACTCATAGGGATTGTCGTCCGCCAGTTCATTATAGCCATAGGCCGCGCGCAGGGTGCCGAAGGTCTTGTTCCGGTCGAACGCCGTCAGGGTGACGATATTGGCCTGGCCGGCGATGGCGTTGGCGTCCAGATCGGGGGTCAGGGTCTTGACCACTGTGACCGAGCCGATCAGGGCCGATGGAATGTCGTCCAGTTTGACCTGGCGACCGTCCGGTTCGGGCGCGGGCGCCGTCTGGCCGTTCAGGGTGACGTTCAGCAGGTCGGGCGAGACGCCGCGAACCGTCAGATAGCGGCTTTCGCCCATGTCGTTGGAGGTGGACAGGCCAGGCAGACGGCGCAAGGCCTCGGCTACGTTCTGATCGGGCAGGCGACCCACGTCGTCGGCGCGCACGGCGTCGACCTGATTGTCCGAGCGGCGCTTGTTTTCAAGCGCGGCGCGGTCGGCGGCCCGACGACCGGTGACGACGACCTCGTCGAGGGTGGTGGCCGACTGGTCGGCGCTCTGCGCCCACGCCGCGACGGGCGTCAGCAGACAGGTTGAAAGCAAGGCGGCCTTCAAGGCCGATCGACGATAGGCGCGCATATTTCCCTCTCCCCGGCCGTCCATTTTCATCCAGCAACGGATGCAGGGCGGCTTATGAGAATGAGGTTACGAACAAACATTCTATCTTGCAAGTCATTTGGAAAATCTCTTGCAGAACGATCGTCGTCGCGTATCTTCTACAAAACGCCCCTACTGCGCCTCTAGGCGTAGGCGCGGCGATATTTGGGGAGGCGATCATGACCAACAGGCTTGCAGGCAATCTCTTTGGGGCTAGCGCCATGGTGCTGGCGTTGGCGATCAGCGGGGGCGTGCTGGCCCAGGAGGCGGCGGCGCCGGTCGGGGCTGCGGCGCTGGATACGACCTCGACCGGCGAGGCCAGCAGCGGCGTGATCGTACTGGGCGCCGACGCGCGGCGTCATCGTCTGGTGTCGGCGGCGGGTCTGGCGGGCCTGGAGGTCTTTGATCTGACGGGCGCACGATTGGCTGCGGTTCCGGCAGGGGAGGTCGGCGGCCTGGATATGCGCTACGGCTTCCCGATCAAGGGGCAGCTTGAGACCCTGCTGGTCTCGACCGATAAGACCGACAACAGTCTTCGCATCTTCGCCATGCGCGACGGGACGCCAGTGGAGGTCGGGGCCCGCTCTGTGCCTCTGGGCTTTGCCGTCGAGAACGTCTGCTTGCTGCGCAACGCCAGCGACGGAGGGGTTTACGCAATCGCAGTGGGCGACGGCGGCGAGATCGAACAACTGCTGCTCTACGCTGATGCCGAGGGTCGGGTGGACGCACGCTCGGCGCGCCGCATCAACCTGCCGTCCAAGATCAAATACTGCGTCGCCGATGATGCCACGGGCCAGCTCTACGCCTCGCAACAGGCCGTCGGAGTCTGGCGCTTCAACGGCGACCCGGAAGCCGACGCCGCGCCGGCCCTGGTCGACGCCGCCGGGCTTGGCCGCATCAGCGAGGAAAGCGGGTCGCTGGCGCTTTATGACGGCGGGCCGGGCGCGCGATATCTGATCGCGACCGACGCCTCCAGCGGGCGGCTGTTCGTCTATGACCACGGCGCCGACGACAAGTATGTGGGCGCCGCCAGTCTGACGGGACGCGGCGGCGCAGCCATCAAGGAGCCGGGCGCCTTGCAGGCCGTTGGGACGCCTCTGGCCGGACTGCCGTCAGGCGCCCTGCTGGTGACCGACGAGGATGCGCCCGAAGGCGCCAACTACAAGCTGGTGTCGATTGCGGCCCTGACGGGGGCGCTGAGCCTGTCGGCCGGGACGCCGCAGGACGCGCGGGCCGTCGCCGCGCCGCGCTTCCCCGCTGTCGTCGCCGTGGTCGAAACCGCCCCGGTCGGCAGTCCCGGCGACGCCGCCGACGACCCGGCCATCTGGGCCGATCCCGCGAACCCGGCCAACAGCCTGATCATCGGCACGGACAAGAAGGCCGGGCTGAACCTCTACGACATGCAGGGTCGCGTCATCCAGCATCTGCCAGACGGCAAGATGAACAATGTCGATCTGCGCGAAGGCTTCATGCTGGGTGGCCAGCCGGTGGTGCTGGTCACGGCCAGCGACCGGACCAACAAGGCCGTCGCCATCTATCGCCTGGACACCGAGGCGCGGCGCCTGATCAACATCGCCGATGGAGTCCAGCCGACCGGGCAGGGCGACCCTTATGGCCAGTGCATGTATCGCTCGGCCCGCACCGGCAAGACCTATGTCTTCATCAACGACTCCAACGGTGAGAAGCGCCAGTGGGAGCTGGTCGATGCGGGCAACGGCAAGGTTCGCGCGGTTCGCGTGCGCGACTTCGCCTTCTCCAGCCAGGTCGAGGGCTGCGTCGCCGACGACGCGGCTGGGCAGCTCTATGTCGCCGAGGAAGACGTCGGCCTGTGGCGTCTTTCGGCGGAACCGGACGGCGGCTCGGCCATGACCATGCTCGCCCGCATCAGCGACAATCCGGCGCTGAAGGACGATCTGGAAGGCGTCGGCCTCTATGATCTCGGCGACGGGCGCGGTTATCTGGTCGTCTCCAGCCAGGGCAACGACAGCTACGCCGTGTTCCGGCGCGAAGGCGACCAGGCCTATCTGGGCTCCTTCATCGTCGTGGCTGACGGAGCGCGCGGCATCGACGGCGTGTCCGAGACCGACGGTCTGGACGTCACCAGCCGCAACCTCGGCCCCGGTTTCGAGCACGGCGCCATGATCGCCCAGGACGGCCGCAACGTCCTGCCGGGTGAAAACCAGAACTTCAAATACGTGCCGTGGACGTGGATCGCCGAGGCCCTGGGGCTGGAGGTGCGGCGCTAGGCCCGGCGGGGCCACTGATGCGATCGATGGGGAAGGAGCACTAAGGGCTCCGCCCTCGCGCGCGCCAGGGTGAAGCGGCTCCGCCGCCGGGTCGGCCGGTCTCCCCGACCTTCCGCGCCAGGAAGGCTTACGCCAAGGCGCATGACGGTCAGGCTTGTGCAGGCCGGGTGATCCCCCTCCGGCCGACCCGCCCTGGCCCTTGCTACCCCGGTCTCGCCGACGGGCAGGGTTTCAGGCGCGCCTTTCGCGTGCCTGCAACCCTTGCCCAAAGGAGGCAGACATGATTGCTCAATTCCCCCAAGCCCTCGCCCCAGCGGCGGCTGGCGCCGCCGCTGTCAAAGCGGAACAGGAGCCGGGACACGGCGCGGAGATCGTGGTTCCGCTGAACCGGTTGAAGGCTTCGCCGAGAAACGCCCGGAAGGTGAAGCATTCCGAAACGGCCATTGAGGCGCTGGCGGCCTCGATCCGGGCCAAGGGGGTGTTGCAGCCGCCCGTGGTCGAGATCGAGCGCCGGGAAGACAGCGCGGCGACCGGGAACTATCTCGTGACCATCGGGGAGGGACGGCGGCAGGCTCTGCGGCTGCTGGTCAAGCGCAAGGCGATCAAGCGCACCCATCCGGTCAGGGTGACGGTCGATACCGAGAATGACGCCCACGAAATCAGCCTTGATGAAAACATCACGCGCGAAGCCATGCATCCCGCCGACCAGTTCGAAGCCTTCCGCAAGCTGGCGGAAGACAGGGGTTTCGGCCCGGAGGAGATCGGCGCGCGTTTCGGAGTGTCGGCCCATGTGGTGCGGCAGCGCCTGCGGCTCGGTGCGGCGGCGCCGGAACTGATGGCCGCCTATCGCGAAGGGACGATCACCCTCGATGTCCTGACCGCCTTCTGCGTCAGCGAGGATCAGGACCGCCAGCGTCAGGTGATGGCGCAGATGGGACCCTATCCCTCCATCTACGCCATTCGTCGCGCCATGACCGAGGCCAAGGTCCGCGCCGACGACCGGCGCATCGGTTTCGTGGGGCTTGATGCCTATGAGGCCGAGGGCGGCGCGCTGCTGCGCGATCTCTTCACCGAGGACGGCGGGGGCTGGCTGGAAGACCCGATCCTGCTGGACCGGCTGGTCGCCGAGAAGCTGACGGCGCTGGCCGAGGAAGCCCGCCAGCGCGAGGGCTGGAAATGGGCCGAGGCCTGCGCTGAGTTTGCTGACGTGGCCGACTTCGGGCGGGTCTATCCCGTGACGGTGGTCCGGTCCGAGGCGGAGGTCGCGGAGATGGCGGCGCTCTCGGAGGAATACGACCGGCTCATCTCGGAGGCCGATGCGGTGGAGCTTCTGCCGTCCGAGATCGACGCCCGGCTGGAGGTCATCGACAAGGCCTTGCAGGCCTATGGACCGGACTATGACTACACACCTGAGGCCCGGGCGCGGTCCGGGGTCATGGTCATACTGGGCCATGACGGTCTGGCCCGCTTCGAGCGCGGTATGGTCCGGGCCGAGGACGCCGCCTCGGCGCCGCCCCCGCCCTGGGAGGAGGAGGCAGGCGCGGACGGCGAGGACCGGGAATATGAGGGCCAAGATGACGTCCGCGCGGGGGGCGAGTGTCCGGAGCAGGATGAAGGATTGGCGCCCCTGTCCGAACGACTGCTTATCGACCTGACGGCCCACAAGACCATGGGGCTGCGCGACGCCGTGCAGGCTGATGTCGCCGCCGCCCTTGCGACGGTGGTTCACGCCATGGCCTTGCAGGTCTTCTACCCGGGCTACGGCGACTTCACGCCGCTGCAACTTCGCCTGTCGGTCGGAGGGCTGGAACGGCTTGCGCCGGGAGTCGGGGACAGCTCCGCCGGTCGGCGGGTGGCCGACCGTCTCGAGGCTTGGGGCGCGCGGCTGCCGGAACGGGCGGCGGACCTCTGGGCGTTGCTGGCGCCCATGGGACGCGGCGAGCTTCTTGACCTGCTGGCCTGTTGTGCGGGCGTCGGCCTTCTCGCCGTTCGTGATCCCCATGACCGCCGACCCGGCGCATGGGCTCAGGCCGAAACTCTCGCGACGGCGGTCGGGCTGGACATGAGGCGTACATGGTCGGCCACCGCCGCCAGCTACTTCTCGCGCGTCTCCAAGGCGCGGGTGTTGGAAGCCGTGACGGAGGCGGTCGGCCCGGAAGAGGCCGGGCGGATCGTCGGCTTCAAGAAGGGCGATATGGCCGACGCCGCCGAGCGTCTGCTGGAGGGGAGGGGGTGGATGCCCCCGGTCCTGCGAACCGCCGGGTCCGTGGCGGATGACCCGGCGTATGAAGGGGACGGCGAGGGTGTTTCCATCCCCTCGGCGGAATTCGCCCACAGCTTCGCCGCCGAATAGGTCTGCGAACCGGACCGAAACGGACCGCGCGTCCATTAGGGCGCGCGGTCTTTTCTTGCTCGAAGGTGGTCCCGGCCAAGGGCCGCGACGACGATCACGCGGCTCTGCTGGGCCAGGCATGCCGCCGACTTCACGGGCGCATGGAAGAATAGGGCATGGTGACAGGGGAGTTGTTGTCGCAACGGGAAGCTGCGGGTTGCCGATCGCACCGTCAGCGCCTTAGATCGACCCATGATCCAGTACCTCAAGCCGGTTCGTTCGCGATACAGGTCCGCCTCGTTCAGCCTGCGCTCCCGCAAGGCCACGGCCGCGGAGTGGCTGGGATGGGTGTCAGGTTTCGCTCTGAGCGCCTGGTTGGCGCCTCCGGCAAAGGCGGCCGTGCTCGAGCTTCTCGCCGCCTATCGCTCCACTGCCCTGCTCGATTGGA
>JALAGW010000176.1 GCA_022712235.1 Brevundimonas sp.
CAGACCTTGTGCACCGTGCTGGAAGTAAGGCTGTGCATAAGCCAGCAGTTTTTCCATCGGCGCCACGGCGCGGGCGGTGACGATGTCGACCTCCACGTCCTGCTCCTCGGCCCGTCCGTTGATCACGGTGGCCGGCAGATCGAGCGCGTCCACCACCTGCTGCAGGAAGCGGCAACGCTTGCCCAGGCTGTCGATCAGCCAGACATGGGCCTCGGGACGATCCTTCAGAAGGATGGCCAGGACCACGCCGGGGAAGCCGGCGCCGGCGCCCAGATCGGCCCAGGTCAGAGCCTCGGGCGCCAGAGCCAACAGCTGGGCGCTGTCCCAGGCGTGGCGGTTCCAGAAGTCGGGAATGGAGTCCGGGCCCACCAGGTTCATCACCTCATTGGCCTCGGTCAGCATGGCGAGGAAGGCGGTCAGATCCGCGATCTGGGATTCACTGGCGCCGGTATGGGCGCGAAAGGCGGCGACGGGGTCCAGGCTCACGCGACAATGGTCTCGACTTCTGCGGCGAGAGAGGTCGCCTTCTTCACATGGGCCAGCAGGGCCGTCAGGGCGCCGGGCGTCATGCCCTCGATCCGGCCCGCCTGCCCCAGGGTCAGCGGACGGATCATGATCAGCTTCTCGCGGACCTCGTTCGACAGGCCGCCGATGGCGGCGTAGTCGAGGTCGGCCGGCAGGGACAGCCCCTCCTCCCGACGCAGGGCCTCGGCTTCGGCCGCCTGACGATCCAGATAGCCGGCATAGACAGCGTCGATCTCGACCTGCTCACGCACGGCGGGCGACCAGTCGGCGATCTCGGGCCGAGCGGCGAGGAACTGATCCAGGGTCACATTGGGGAAGGACAGCAGGTCACGGATCGAGCGGCGCTGGCCGTCGGCGTTGACGCTGATGCCCAGGACGCCAGCCTCCTTGGGCGTGAACTGTGTTTCACGTGAAACACGGTTCGCCCGGTCCAACTGGCCGGCCTTGTCCAGCCATACCTTGGCACGGTCGCCGCCGACGATCCCCGCCTCGATGCCCAGGGCCGTCAGGCGCACGTCGGCGTTGTCGGCACGCAGGATCAGGCGGTACTCGGCCCGGCTGGTGAACATGCGATAGGGCTCGGTGACGCCGCGCGTCACCAGGTCGTCGATCATGACGCCGATATAGGCCTGGTCGCGGCCAAGGATGATGGGGTCCGAACCGGCGGCGGCGCGGGCGGCGTTGAGGCCAGCGATCAGGCCTTGCGCCCCCGCTTCCTCATAACCGGTCGTGCCGTTGATCTGGCCCGCCAGATAGAGGCCGGGGCGTTTCTTGACCTCCAGCGCCGGGGTCAGTTCGCGCGGGTCGACATAGTCGTATTCGATGGCGTAGCCGAAGCGGAAGACCTCGACCGTTTCCAGACCGGGCATGGTCCGCAGGAAGGCCATCTGTGTGGCGTCCGACACCGAGGTCGAGATGCCGTTGGGATAGACGGTCGGATCATCCAGACCCTCCGGCTCCAGGAAGACCTGATGGCTGGTCTTGTCGGCGAAGCGGACCACCTTGTCCTCGATCGAGGGACAGTAGCGCGGCCCACGACCCGACAGCCTGCCGCCATAGACGGCGCTCTCGCCCAGGTTCTCGGCGATGATGCGATGCGTCTCTTCGGTCGTATGGGTGATGCCGCAGGCGATCTGCGGCACCTCGATCCTGTCGGTCAGGAAGCTGAACGGCACGGGTTCGTCGTCCGCCGCCTGCATCTCCAGCCGGTCCCAGGCGATGGTGCGACCGTCCAGGCGAGCGGGCGTGCCGGTCTTCAGCCGCCCCATCATCAGGCCCGAACCATAGAGGTCGGCGGCCAGACCGGTCGACGGGGCCTCGCCGAAGCGACCGGCGGCGATACGCTCCTCGCCGCGATGAATGACGCCATTGAGGAAGGTGCCGGTCGTCAGGACCACGGCCCCGGCGCGCAGCTCGGTCCCCTCGCCCGTCGTCACGCCGACGACTCGGTCGCCGTTCAGGATCAGGGCCTCGGCCGTGCCGGCCATCAGGGTCAGGTTCGGCGTCTGGGCCAGCTCGGCCTGCATGGCCTCGCGATAGAGACGGCGGTCGATCTGGCTGCGCGGGCCGCGCACCGCGGCGCCCTTGGAACGGTTCAGCAGACGGAACTGGATGCCCGAGACGTCGGCCAGGCGGCCCATGACGCCGTCCAGGGCGTCGATCTCGCGCACCAGATGGCCCTTGCCCAGGCCGCCGATGGCCGGGTTGCAGCTCATCTCGCCGATGGTTTCCAGCTTCTGGGTCAGCAGCAGGGTGCGGGCGCCGGCGCGCGCCGAGGCGGCCGCGGCTTCGCAGCCGGCGTGGCCGCCGCCGATGACGATGACGTCGAAGGTGTTCGAGGGAGAGGAAGTCATGGCCGAGGACATAGTCCATCCCGGCCGAAATCGCCACTGGAACGACGCCGATGTTTCACGTGAAACACCGTGGTTCGGCGGCTATTTGCCGATGCAGAAGCTCGAGAAGACCTCACCCAGAATGTCCTCGACGCCGATGGCGCCGGTGACGCGGGCCAGGGCGTCAGCCGCGCGGCGCAGGTCGTCGCCGGCCATTTCCGGGGCCAGATCCAGCGCCCGCCGACCCGCCTCGAGCGCCGCCAGGGCCTCGACCAGACGACGCCGATGGCGCTCGCGTGTCACGGCGGGGAAGTCGGCGCCGGACAGGTCGCGGGCCAGACGGGCGGCGATCCAGTCGTGCAGTTCGGACAGCCCCTGCCCGCTCGCGGTGCTGAGGCTCAGGGCTTCGATCCCGTCCGCCGCCACGACGGCGCCGAGGTCGGCCTTGTTCAGAATCTGCAGATCGTCGGCCAAGGCGAAGGCCGATGCGGGATCTTCTCCCTGCCCCACGCCCGGCGCCCGGACCCAGAGCCGCAGGTCCGCCTCCTCTGCCCGACGGCGGGCGCGGCGGATGCCCTCGGCCTCGACCGGGTCCTCGCTATCGCGCAGACCGGCGGTGTCGGACAGGGTGACGGCATAGCCGCCGATCATCAGTTCGGCGTCCAGAACATCGCGCGTGGTGCCGGCGATGGGGGTGACGATGGCCGCCTCGCGCGCCGTCAGGGCGTTGAACAGCGACGACTTGCCGGCGTTGGTCTCGCCGATCAGGACGATGCGATAGCCCTCGCGTACCCGCCGTCCGCGATCGGAATCGGCCAGGGCGGCGCGCAGGTCAGCCGCCAGAGCGTCCAGCACAGGCCCGGCGGTGCGGGCCAGATTATCGGGGACCTCCTCATCCGGGAAGTCGATCTCGGCCTCCACCAGGGACAGGGCCTTCAGAAGATCACGGCGGAAACCGGCGTAGGCAGCGGACAAGGCGCCGTCCAGTTGGCCCAGGGCCTGGATCTTCTGGGCCTCGGTCTCGGCGTCGATCAGGTCCGCCACAGCCTCGGCCTGAGCCAGGTCCATGCGGCCGTTCTGGAAGGCCCGGCGGGTGAACTCGCCCGGTTCGGCCGGTCTCAGGCCGAGCGCGATCAGGGCGGTGCTGGCCGCCTCGATCACAGCGCGGCCGCCGTGCAGGTGAAGCTCGGCCGAGTCCTCGCCGGTATAGGAACGCGGGGCGACGAAGCGGAGGATGAGGGCTTCGTCTATCAGACGGCCGTCGTGGCGCAGGCTGCGCACCGAGGCCAGACGCGGCGTCAGACCCCCTGCCCCGAGTGCGGTCAGGGCAGTCTCCGTCCCCGGGCCCGATAGGCGCAGGACGGCGATGGCGCCTCGCCCCGGCGGGGTGGCGAGAGCAAAGATGGTGTCGGTCATATCTGTTCTCCTCCCCATTTCACGGGGAGGTGGATCGGCGCCGAAGGCGGCGAGACGGAGGGGCTGAGGCGGTGGAAAAACCCCTCCACCGCTTCGCGGTCCCCCTCCCCATGGAATGGGGAGGAAAAGAGCATCACGGCTTGGGCGCGCCCGTGACGGCGGCTTCCATCAGGCGGCGGAACTGATCCTGCGCCTGAACGCCGAAACTGGTCCAGGTCTTCATCAGTTCATCGGGCTGCATGGCCGCCATGTTGGCGTCCATCCGCTTCTGCATCTCGGCCACCAAGTGGTCGTTCAGCACGGTCACGTCCGGCAGGCCCAGGAAGGCGCGAGCCTCAGCCGGGGTGCAGTCGATCTCGATGTTCAGCTTCATCACATCCTCGCGTGTTTCACGTGAAACATGACGGCGCCCCTCAAGCAGCCTCGCGCCGCGCGCGAGGCGCTAGGGGCCCCAATCAGGTATTCATGGACTGGAAGAAGTCGCCGTTGTTCTTGGACTGGCGCAGCTTGTCGAGCAGGAACTCGATCGCGTCCTGCGGGCCCATCGGGTTGAGGATGCGGCGCAGGACATAGGTCTTGGCCAGCTGGTCCTTCGGCGTGATGAGGTCTTCCTTGCGGGTGCCGGACTTGAGCACATCGATGGCCGGGAAGATGCGCTTGTCGGCGACCTTCCGGTCCAGGACGATTTCCGAGTTACCCGTGCCCTTGAACTCTTCGAAGATGACCTCGTCCATACGGCTGCCGGTGTCGATCAGGGCCGTGGCGATGATGGTCAGCGACCCGCCCTGCTCCACGTTGCGCGCGGCGCCGAAGAAGCGCTTGGGCCGTTGCAGGGCGTTGGCGTCGACACCCCCGGTCAGCACCTTGCCCGACGACGGGACGGTGGCGTTGTAGGCGCGGCCCAGACGGGTGATGGAGTCCAGCAGGATGACCACGTCCTTCTTGTGCTCGACCAGACGCTTGGCCTTTTCAATCACCATTTCGGCCACGGCGACGTGGCGGGTGGCGGGCTCGTCGAAGGTGGAGGCCACGACCTCGCCCTTCACCGTGCGCTGCATGTCGGTGACTTCTTCGGGGCGTTCGTCGATCAGCAGGACGATCAGGAAGACCTCGGGGTGGTTCTTCTCGATCGACTTGGCGATGTTCTGCAGCATGACGGTCTTACCCACGCGCGGCGGGGCAACGATCAGGCAGCGCTGGCCCTTGCCCAGCGGGGCGACGATGTCGATGACCCGGCCCGAGCGGTCCTTCAGCGGCGGGTCCTGAATTTCCATGTGCAGGCGCTCTTCGGGATAGAGCGGCGTCAGGTGGTCGAACAGGACCTTGGTCTTGACCATCTCCGGATCTTCGAAGTTGATCGTATCGACCTTCAGCAGGGCGAAATAGCGCTCGCCCTCACGCGGGCCGCGCACGGCGCCGTGCACCGTGTCGCCCGAGCGCAGGCCGAAGCGGCGGATCTGAGACGGCGAAACATAGACGTCGTCCGGACCCGGCAGGTAGTTGGCGTCCGGGCTGCGCAGGAAGCCGAAGCCGTCCGGCAGGATCTCCAGCACGCCCGAGGCGATGATCTCGACCTCTTCGTCGGCCAGGGTCTTCAGGATGGCGAACAGCAGGTCCTGCTTGCGCAGGTTGCCGGCGTTCTCGATGTCCAGGCCCTCGGCGAAGGCGACCAGGTCTTCCGGCGTCTTCTCGTTCAGTTCCTGCAGGGTGATGCGGCCATTGGGAACGATGGGCTCGCCGTCCTCGTCCTCGTCGTCGGCCGTGGTGTCGACGCCGGTGTCGTCGTTGACGATTTCAGCGACGGCCTCGATCTCGACTTCCGGTTCCGGCGCGGGCTCAGCGGCCGCCTTCGATCCTCCCAGGGTCAGCGTCTTGCGCGGGCGTTCCGCAACAGTTTCAACGACTTCCGGGGCCTGGTCGTTGTTCTCGGGGGTATCGGTCATGGCGTGCTCGCTCACGCGCTCGGACGCAAGAGGGCGTCGAGGGCGGTTCGTCTGTCGATGTCGCGGCCTTGCGGCCAGAGGGAGGGCGACGGGCTCCCGCAGGCTCGAACCGGCGGGCGTCGCAAGAAGAGAGGGACCGCCCTGCGGCCTACGCCGAACGGTTCATTGTCAGCGGAACCACGAATGACCGGGCGCCGTCAAGCAAGGCCTTTCTTTTTTGGCCGCGGTCAAAAGGCTCCGCCTTTTCGACCCGACGCGGCCTGGCGCATTAGCGCCCTAGAAGGTCCATTCCAGGGTGACCGACAACACCATGACGATGGCCAGCAGGAAGGGGATTTCGTTGGTCATGCGCCAGAAGCGGCCCGAATATTTCGACGTCCCGGCGGCGATCTTCTTCCTCTGCCCGGCCAGGAAGCCGTGCCAGGCGGCCAGCAGGAAGACGCCGGCCAGCTTGGTCACCATCCAGGGCTGATGGGCAAAGGACCAGTCCGCTCCCTCGCCGCTGCGCAGCCACAGCAGCCAGCCGCCGAAGACAAAGGCCAGGATCATGGCCGGATTGATGATGATGCGCAGCAGGCGCGTCTGCCAGGTCCGCAGCAGGGCCTGCATTTCCCCGCGCAGGGGTTCAGGCTTGGCCTTCTGTTCGGCGTCATAGGCGAACAGGCGCGGCAGGAAGAGCATGCCGGCCATCCAGGCGATCACCGCCAGGATATGAAGCCCGCGGGCCAGGTTGTAATAGTCCATGAGGCTCCCCTCGACCGATCAGGCCGCCTTTGAACATCCGCCGGGACAGGCTTTCAAGTGGGCGCATGGTCCACCCTTGGACGCCCCTTGAGGCGCGACGCCCGAGGTCTCCAGCGCGGTCGCAACAGCTTTCGCCAGTCCTGAGATGAAATCCGGGTCCACCCCGACCGCCGGCGTGCGCAGATAGCGGGCGCAACCGACCTGTTCGGCCAGTTCGGCGTATTCGTGATCCAGCTCGACCAGGGTCTCGATGTGTTCCGAGACGAAGGCGATGGGCACGACCACGGCGCCGACGCCATCCCGCCCCGCCTGTTCGATAGCCTCCGGCGTGGCCGGTCCCAGCCACTTCATCGGCCCGACCCGGCTCTGATAGCAGATGGCCCAGTCGGTCAGGCCCAGGCGGGCGACGACGGCGGCGACCGTGGCCTCGACCTGGGCCTGATAGGGATCGCCGGCGGCGACCAGCTTCTCCGGAATGCCGTGGGCCGAGAACAGCACGCGCACCGGCTGGCCCTCGGCCCTGTCCATGGTCTCGCGGATCAGACGCGCCTGGGCCGCGATCAGACCCTCGGCGTCGGGGTAGCAGCAGACGGCATGGACCTCGCCCGGTCCCTTGTAGGCCTCGCGCCAGGCCTTGAGCGAGGAGGCCGTCGTGGTGGTCGAGAACTGCGGATAGAGGGGCAGCAGGACCACATGATCGGGCTGGAATTCCGCCACGGCCTTGGCCGTGTCCTCGGTCAGGGGATGCCAGTAGCGCATGGCGATGAAGACCTCGGTCTCATCCCCCGGCGCCGCGTCCGACAGCGCGTCTGACAACGCCGCCGCCTGTTTCAGCGTCTCGGGCAGCAGGGGCGAGCCTCCGCCCATCCGGGCGTAGTTGGCCTGAGCCGCCTTTTCACGACGCGACGAGATCAACCGCGCCAGGGGCGTACGCACGATCCCGGGCAGGCCGATGATGGCCGGGTCGTTGAACAGGTTGAACAGGAAGGGCTTGACCGCATCCGGTCCGTCCGGCCCGCCGAGATTGGTCAGCACCACGGCCACGCGCCGGTTCGGACGACGGGTCTCGGCGGTCATGATCACTGGGCTCCGATCCGACGCAGGACCTGCTCGACGTGAGCGATCGGCACGTCCGGCAGGATGCCGTGGCCCAGGTTGAAAATCCACGGCCCCTGGCCCCAGGCCTCGAGCAGCTGGTCGACGCGGCGATCCAGCGCATCGCCGCCGGCGCGCAGCAACAGGGGGTCGAGCGCGCCCTGAATCGGCTTGATGGCCTGAACCCGTTTTCCAACCTCCAGAGGACAGGCGGTGTCCAGCGCCACGGCCTGAACGTCGCAACAGGTCGCGTAACGCTCTGCAAGCGCCGCAGAGCCTCTCGGGAAGCCGATCAGAGGCACGGTGACCCCCAGGGCCCGGGCGCGGGCCACAAGCGCCTGGTGAGGCTTCAGGACCAGAGTTTCGAAAAGATCGTCGGGCAGGCCCTCGGCCCAGCTCTCGAAAATCTTCAGCACCTGGGCGCCGGCGTCCTGCTGCATCTTCAGATAATGGGCGGTGGACTCGACCAGAACCTCCAGCAGAGCCGCGACCTTCTCCGGTTCGGCATAGGCGTAGGTTCGGGCCTGAGCCCGCTCGCCCTTGCCGATGGTGCGGGCCTCGCCGTCCAGCATATAGGTGGCAACGGTCCAGGGCGCCCCGGCGAATCCGATCAGGGCCTTGGATGGGTCCAGTTCAGCGCGCACCAGGCTCAGGGTCTGGCCCACCGACTTCAGGGCCTCCCCCGCCCCGGAGGCCAGCTCCCGCATTGACTCCACCGACGGCAGGGCGCCTAGGCGCGGACCTTCGCCGGCTTCGAACCAGACCTTCTGTCCCAGGGCGCTGGGGATCAGCAGGATATCGGCGAAGACGATGGCCGCGTCGAAACCGAACCGGCGCATGGGCTGAAGCGTCGCCTCGGCGGCCATCTCCGGGTTCATGCAGAAGGCGATGAAGTCCGGCGCCTTGGCCCGCAGCGC
>JALAGW010000177.1 GCA_022712235.1 Brevundimonas sp.
CGCACCAGGCCGATCACCGCCGCCAGGGCCCTGGCCCTGTCCGCCGCCTCGGCGTCCACCGCCTCGTCCAGACGCGGGGCCGGGCGGGTCATCCGTCCGGCCATGGCCGTGCGCTCGACCGGCAGCACCTTGCCCGTCGCCTTCTCGGCGGCGCTGAACAGTTCGGACAACCGCAGCGCGATCTTCAGACGCGCCTGCCGCACCGCCTTGCCCCAGGCGCTGTCCGCCCGCAGCGGCAGGGTCATGTCGATCTCCGACAGAGTCTCGGCGCACCAGTCCAGATCCGCCTTCAACAAGGCCGCGTCGGCGCCCGGCGAGGTCGGATCGAACTGCGCCGCCTCCGCCGCCCGGTGCGCCAGGGCCGTCACCACCCGGTCGACGAAGACCGCCAGCTCGCTCTCGCTCACCACCGTCTCGCGCCCGGCGGCGGGCGTGGCCAGGGCCACCAGCCGCAGCATCGTCCGCGCGTCCGCCAGATGGGCGAAGAAGATCTCCATCAGCCGCGCCGCACCGTCCGGCGCGATCGAGGCCGCCTGCCGCAGCGCCAGCTTCAGCTCGGCGACCGCCTCCGGCCCCGGTCGCCCCAGCCAGGTCTCCAGAAACGCCAGACCGCGCCGCGCCAGCCCCGCCAGATCGAAACAGGCCGCCAGTTCCGCGATCTGCGCCGCGCCGGCGCCCGGCCACAGGGCCTCGCCCTGATCGCGCACGGCCGAGGCCGCGCTCAGACACAGACGGTCGGCCACCATGCGCGACAGTTCGTCGTCGCGATCCAGCTGCGGCAGCAGTTCCGGCTCGTTGCGCGTGGCCAGCTTCCACAGCCGCGCCGGGACCGTCGTGGGGAAGCTCAGCCCCTCCAGCCCGTCCTCGCGTGGATGAAACAGGGGCGTCAGCGGCGCGAAGGCCGCGTCCCGCCGTCGCCGATCCAGAGCCTCCCCCTCGCCCATGTCGCGCAGCGCCCACGCCCGATCCCCCGTCTTCGCCGCCGCCAGCGCTTCCAGCTGGAACAGCAGATGATCCGGGCAAGCGGCGATCAGCTGGGCCAGGGCGGCCCTTTGCGCGGCCGACAGGTCCGCCATGCACTCTCCTCGGGCCGAACCGAATCCCGGCCATCCGCCAAGCCTGCGCCCTTCGGGTTAACAGGGGATTTTGCCGCGCCGACGCGCACGCGGGATCACAATGCCCGGCCTGGTTGTTCTCTTCGCGGATTCATGTTCACCCTTCGTCGTCGCCGCACCGGCGCCGTCGTCTCATTTCGGAGCCTGTCATGTCGCTCGGCCGCAGAACCGTCGCCGCCTTCGCCACGAGTGTTTTCGTCCTGACCGCCGCCGCCCCGACCTGGGCCCAGACGCCCGGCGCGCTCAGCGACCTCGTCTACGCCCGCGCCGGTCAGGCCGAGGGCGAGCTTCAGCGTCGCGGCTATCAGGCCACCGACCGATCGGAAGTGGTCGGCGACGGCCGCCTCACCTGGTGGCGCAAGGGCGACGACTGCGTCGCCATCATGACCCGCGACGGCCGCTACGCCTCGATCAACCGCGCCGGACGCAGCGAGTGCGGCGACAGCCGTTCGGGGTCCGGCAACACCGCCGCCGCCGTGGTCGCCGGCGTGGCCATCGTCGGTCTGGCCGCCGCCATCGCCGCTCACAACAACCGTCACAACGACGCCGATGAAAACCATGACCGCGAGTATCAGCGCGGCTATCAGGCGGCTCTCTATGGCGCCGACTATGATGATCGCCACGAGACCGAGGGCTATCACGAGGGTTATCTCGCCGGCGAGGATGAGGCGCGCAATCGCCGCTATTCCAACAGCCCCTGGGTGCGGAACGCGCCCATGGCGGCGCAGCAGGCCTGTTCCCGCAGCGCCGACGAGTTCCAGAACCGGCCCTACGGCTCCAGCGTGCCGATCGGAGTGCGAGATCTGGGACGCGGCGAGTATGAACTGACCATGGCCACCGGCTCCTATCGCTCGCGCTGCACGGTCAGCGCCGCGGGCGATGTCCGGGCCATGAACCCCTACTAGGCCTCAGAACAGGGCGAAGGGGATCAGGATCGCCAGCATGTAGGCGACCGCGCGCGCCATGGCCCAACCGGCCAGGACAGCCCCTCTGGCGCGCGTGACGTCCAGCTTCTGCGCGAACCAGGCCGACTGGACCCACAGGAACCAGAGCGTCCCGGCGGTGATGATGGCGACGCCATAGATGTTGCCCAGGTCCGGTCTTTGCAGGACCAGACCGCCCAAGCCGACGAAGCAGGCGCAGGGCGCGGCCAGGTAGCACTGGGCGTAGAAGGGCTCCATCAGCGACTGGCGGCTGAGCTGCTTCTTCTGCAGATGCACCAGGCTGGCGGCCGAGACCAGCGGCACAAGGTTGAACAGCAGCGAGCGAAACAGCACCAGGTTCTGCTGCGAGTTCAGCAGGCTGTGCGCCAGATGGGCGGCCTCCTCAGGCGGCGGCACATGGGCGGCGGCGGCGACCAGATTGGCCAGCACCAGGGTCACCAGCAGGACCAGGGGCGGGCTCATCGCCTCGTCGTAGCGGCGCTCTTCCGGTTCGTGCTGCTGACGATCCGAATAGGCCATGGCGGCCAGCGGATGGCGCATGATCCGCCACACGGTCATCGGATAGAACAACAGCCAGGCCGTCGCCTCGAAGACGAACTCCTCGAAGCTGCGCAGGATTTTCAGAAAGTCCATTTCAGCCCCCCGCCACGACGCCCTCCTGGCCCGACCACCCTCGCAGACGACCCCGGCGCATTCAACATGCGGCGTCTTTGACGGCGCGGGCGCGCTTCGGGGAGGCGCAACGCACCCGGCCCCCAAGCGACTGCCACGCCGCCCACACCGATGGGTCTGGAGCCCGGCGTGACGACTGGCGGCAGAGGAAACGACATCCGCTTTCGACCCTTTGCGGATATTCGCGGCGACCACTTGGCGCCCTTATCAGACGAAAACGGCGCGCCCCGTGCGGAGCGCGCCGTTCTGGTATCCAGCGAGAAGTTGAAAAGCCTTAGGCCTGCATGGTCCAGCCTTCGACGCCCATGGCCGCCTGGCGGACGGCTTCCGAACGGGTCGGGTGCGGGTGGCAGGTGCGGGCGATGTCTTCCGACGAACCGCCGAAGGCCATGGTCATCGAAGCTTCGCTGATCAGTTCGCCGGCTTGCGGACCATAGATATGGACGCCCAGCAGCTTGTCCGTCGTGGCGTCGGCCAGCACCTTCACGAAGCCGTCGCTCTCGTGGTTGATCTTGGCGCGGCTGTTGGCGGCGAAGGGGAACTTGCCCTTCTTGTAGGCGACGCCCGCGGCCTTCAGCTGCTCCTCGGTCTTGCCGACCCAGGCCACTTCCGGCGTGGTGTAGATGACCGACGGCACCAGGTCATAGTCGACGTGGCCCGGCTTGCCGGCGATCAGTTCGACAGCGGCCACGGCGTCTTCCTCGGCCTTGTGAGCCAGCATCGGGCCGTGGGTCACGTCGCCGATGACCCAGACGCCCGGCGCCGAGGTCTTGAAGTGGTCGTGGCCGACGAAGCCGCGCTGGTCCGGCGTGACGCCGACCGTCTCCAGGCCCAGGCCCTCGGTGTAGGGACGACGGCCGATGGCGACCAGGACCACGTCGCCCTTGATCGTTTCAGCGGCGCCGCCGGCGGCCGGTTCGACCGTCAGCTCGACGCCGTCCTTGACCGACTTGGCGCCCGTGACCTTGGTGCCCATGCGGAAGGTCATGCCCTGCTTGGCCAGGCCGCGCTGGAAGGCGACGGCGACTTCGCTGTCCATGCCGGCGCCGACCTTGTCCAGGTATTCGACGACGGTGACTTCGGCGCCCAGGCGGCGCCAGACCGAGCCCAGCTCCAGGCCGATCACGCCCGCGCCGATGACGATCATGTGCTTGGGAACCTTGGGCAGGAACAGGGCGCCGGTCGAGTCGATGACCTTGCCCTCTTCAAAGGCGACGCCCGGCAGCGGGGTCGGCTCGGAGCCGGTGGCGATGATGATGTTCCTGGCGTCATAGGTCGTCTTGGCGCCGTCGGCGGCCTCGACCTCGACCTTGCCCTGGCCGGCGATACGGCCGCGGCCCTTCAGCCAGTCGACCTTGTTCTTCTTGAACAGGAACTCGATGCCCTTGGTCAGGGCCTCGACGCTGTCGTCCTTGGCCTTGTGCATCTGGGGCAGGTTCAGCTTGGGCTTCACCTCGATGCCGATGCCGGCGAAGTCCTTGCCGGCCGCCTCATACAGTTCCGAGGCGTGCAGCAGGGCCTTGGAGGGCATGCAGCCGACGTTCAGGCAGGTGCCGCCCAGGGTCGAGCGCATCTCGACGCAGGCGACCTTGAGGCCCAGCTGGCCGGCGCGGATGGCGGCGTTATAGCCGCCCGGCCCGCCCCCGATGATCACCACGTCGTAGGTCTGGGGGGCGTCGGCCATGGAATTCCTCTGATCGGTCTGGCGCTGGGAAGGAAACGGCGCGGACACTAGCGCCGACCCCGGCGGGGTCAACCGCCAGGCTCCATATAGGCCCGGATTGCGACGGGGGCCATGCCGACCAAAGCCAAAGCTGAACGCAAAAGGGCCGGGCGTCGCCGCCCGGCCCCTTCCATGCCGATGTCGGCAGCCTCAGCAGGCCATGCGGGCGACCAGCTGGAACCAGGGTCCGGCGGTCTCGGTCTCCAGCTCATACTCGTCGTAGTCGCGACCGATCTGGTCCTCGATGGTGTTGAACTTGTCGAAGATCTCGTCCTTCGACGAGTCGAGCAGGTTCGAGCCGGTCAGGCGGACCACGACGCGTTCGCCGATCTGCTTCTCGACGAAGACTTCCAGATCGCCGCCGTAGGTGGTGACGACTTCCTCGCCGACCATGCGGCTCTTGGCGTCGCCCTGCTTGCGATAGGTGGCGCCGAAGGCCGCGCCCCAGGTCGGGATGTCGTGGGTGAAGCCGACGTTGAAGACATAGTCCGACTGGGCGTTGAAGCGACGCTTGCCCATGAAGTCGTCCACCGAACTGTCCAGCCAGGAGTAGTTCAGGAAGACCCCGGTGTTTTCCATGCCGATGAAGTCCAGCGGCGTGGAGAGGTCGAACTCGGCGCCCCAGACCTGGCCGTCGCCGACATTGCTGGCGGTCAGGACATAGGAGACCAGTTCCTCGGCGGCTTCCTCCTCGGTCGCGCCGTCGTCGATGGCGTCGTCATAGTCGTCCTGAGCCTGCTCCGAATAGGCGCCGGTATTGGTGATCTCGATCAGGTCGGTGACGTCACGGTAGAAGAAGTTGATCCCCACCACGCCGCGACGACCCAGACGACGCTCGTAGCCAAGGTCCAGACCCCAGGCCTTTTCGGGTTCCAGGTTCGGGTTGCCGAGGAAGTCGTTGTCGCCATATTCGCCTTCCAGAACGGCCGGCGAGATGAAGTCGAAGTTCGGACGACGCACGGTGCGGGCGACCGAGGCCGTGATCCGGTCCGCGTCGCTGAGCGCCCAGCGAACGCTCGCCGACGGCAACAGGACGCCGTAATCCTTGCTCTGCACGCGATCGGCGGCGGCGACGGTTTCATCCGTGATCGTGACGTCCGTGGTCTCGTAGCGAAGACCCGCTTCCCATTTCAGCGCGCCGTTCTCGCCCGACAGCATGACATAGGGGTCGAGGCGCGTTTCCTCGATGGTGCTGAGGCCGCCCGCCACGGCTTCGAAGTCGCCGTAGTCGCTGTCGGCCAGGGGACGCAGAACGGTCTCGTTTTCAACCTCGGCCTCGGCCTCGGCCTCATGAATGGAGGTGTCACGATCCTTGCGGGCATATTGCAGGCCGAACTCCAGCTGGGCAGCCGACAGTTGGATCTTGTGCTCCAGCGCCGCCTGCCACTCATTGTCCTGAATGCGGCTGCGGACCTTGGTTCCCTCGATGACCTCGTCGCCGATGTCGATCTCTTCTTCCAGCTCGTCCTGGGCGTCGTCGATGGCCGCGTAGCCCAGCTTGAAGGTCGTCTGCCCGCCCAGCATGTCGCGACGATAGCGGCCGTTCACCGCCCAGTTGTCGGTCAGGATATCGAGCGGGTTGCGACTCATCTTAGCGATGTCGTCGACATTGCCTTCATCATATTCGATCGAGTTCTCGTCCTGGACCCGGTCGGTGCGGACGAACAGGCCGTCCAGTTTCAGCTCGCCGCCGGCCAGCGGCATGTCGTACGACAGATTGGCCGAGTAGTCGGTGCCGTCGCGGACGTCGCTCTGGGCTTCGGTATCGGTCAGCTCGCCGTTCGGCTCTTTGAACCGCTCGCTGAACTTCTGCTTGGGATTGCGGCGATCCTGGATATTGCCGCCGATCAGCAGGCGACCCGGACCGACCTGACCGCCCCAGACGGCGCCATAGGTCCCGCCCCATTGGCCATACTCGCTGTCGTCCCAGTTCAAGGCGCCCAGGCGCACATAGCCGCCGTCCAGCGCCAGGGCGTCGCGCAGCACGATGTTGATGGCGCCGGCCACCGCGTCGCCCGAACGATTGGCCGACGACGAGCGGACCACCTCGACCCGCTCGATCAATTCGGCGGGGATGCGATCGACGAAGAAGGACCGGTCCAGATTGGCACCCGGCACGCGCTCGCCGTTGATCAGGATCTGGGTATAGGCGGAATCCAGACCGCGCATCCGCACGCCGTCGGATTCCAGAACGTCGGACAGGAAGGTCACCGAAGGCACGCGCTTCAAGGCGTCGCCGGCGGTCAGAGGTTCAAAGCGCTGGAAGTAGTCAAGGTCATAGGACAGGGTCGGCACAACCGCGTCCGTGCGATTGCGCATCGCCGGTTCGCCCGTGACGATGACCTCCGACAGGGCCGTGACCGGGCCGTCGTTATAGTCCGGCGCCCGGACGACTTCTTCGGCGCTGACAGCGCCGGCGATGGCGAGAGGGGCGACGGCGGCGCCCAGCAGAAGACCCAGCTTCATTTGTCTTTGTTCCCCGACGACACCGGCCTGCGATCAGGCTCTGGTTGCCGACGGCGCTCGCTAACGGGATGCGGCGACGCGGACGCGACGATTTCACGAAGAGGATTCGCCAGTTTGCGGACCGTCTGACGACAAATCGTCTGAAAACTGAGTGTTTTGAAAAAGGGGCCCGGAACGCGAAACGGGGCCCGATCTTGCGATCGGACCCCGTGTTCCAGTCTCGACATGGAGCGGGCGAGGCGATTCGAACGCCCGACCCCAACCTTGGCAAGGTTGTGCTCTACCCCTGAGCTACGCCCGCACTCCGTAAGGGAACAGTGTGCTGCGCCCCGTCGAGGAGGGGCTTTTAGCCGACCCTTCTCAGAAGGCGCAACCCCCTTTTTTCATTTTCCCGTTTTCCGCTGCATTTTTTCGAATAGCCCTGAAATTTCAAATGCAAACGGCCCCCGCAACATCCCCGAAAGGAAGGCCGCGAGGGCCGTTCAAAATGACCGCTACGGATGATCGCTCCGCACCAGCCCGCTCAGGCAGCGAGCCGCCGCGCGGCGAGCGATAGCGGCCTCAGCCGCGCTGAGGATCAGCGCGGCGCCAGACGGATGGCCCCGTCCAGACGGATGCACTCGCCGTTGATATAGGTGTTCTCGGCCAGGTGCAGGGCCAGGGCGGCATAGTCGGCGGGCGGGCCCAAACGTTTGGGGAAGGGGATCATGGCGGCCAGGGCGTCCTGCACCTTCTGGTCCATGCCCGCCATCATCGGCGTCCACATGATGCCGGGCAGGATGGTGTTGACCCGCACGCCCTCGTTCATCAGGTCGCGCGCGACCGGCAGGGTCATGGCGTAGACGCCGCCCTTGGAGGCCGAATAGGCGGCCTGGCCGATCTGGCCGTCCTGGGCCGCGACCGAGGCGGTGTTGACGATCAGGCCGCGCTCGCCGTCCTCCATGGGCTCCAGCGTGACCATGCCCGCCGCCGACTGCGACAGGACGCGGAAGGTGCCGAACAGGTTGATCGAGACGGTGCGCTCGAACTGAGCCATGTCGTGGGCGCGCGGTTCTTGTGTCTCGCGGTTGCGCGACACGGTCTTCTGGCCCGTGGCGACGCCGGCGCAGTTGACGGTCAGGCGCTCCTGACCGTGGGCGGCGCGGGCCTTGACGAAGCCGGCGGCGACGCTCTCGTCCGAGGTCACGTCCACCTTGCAGAAGACGCCGCCGATTTCCTTGGCGATCTCCTCGCCGCGTTCTTCATTCAGGTCGAACAGGGCGACCTTGACGCCCTTGGCCGCCAGCGCCCGCGCCGTGCCTTCGCCCAGGCCCGAAGCCCCGCCCGTCACCACCGCCGCAATCGAACCGTCGAGTTTCATGGAGATCGTCCCTATATTCCTGTGAACCGAGTGTCTGCGCGAGGATTTAGCGGCCATGACCGCCAAAGCCAAACCTGCTTCCCCTGCCGAGGCCATCGATCCTGAAAAGGCGCTGGTGCCGACCGTGCAGAGGGTCAATGAGATGCGCGTTCGCAAAGGCTTCTGGCCCAAGCTGCGCAGCACGGCCTCCCGCATTCCCTTCGCAGGGCAAGCCCTGGCCGCCTGGTACGCGACCCAGGACCCCAAGACCCCCATGGCGGCCAAGGGGGTCATGCTGGGCGCTCTGGCCTATTTCGTCATGCCGGTGGACGCCATCCCCGACATCTTCGCCGGCATCGGCTTCACCGACGACGCCGCGGTCATCGCCGCCGTCCTGGCCACCCTGGGCGCCCATGTGAAGCGCAAGCACCACGAACAGGCCGAGGCGGCGCTGAAACGCGTCCGCGACGACGCCGAGAGCTAGCGCTCCAGCGGCTTGGCCCGCCACCAGCCGGTGACCGAATAGCGCGGCCCGCCCGCGAAAGGCGCCACGGTCGAGACCGCGTGCATCTGCGGCACCGCAAAGACGTTCAAGGCGCCGAAGCTGGGGACGAAGGTCTCGGTGATGTCGCCGCCCTCGTCGAGGAACTGCAGCAGACCGCCCCACTCCGCCCGCCAACCGGGCGACAGGTTCAGCACATAGGCGTAGAGACGCTCGGTCTTCGGATTGGCGTCGCTGTGCCGGTTGAGGAAATGCCCCGGCAGGTAGCGGGTCACCTGACCGTCGGAAAAGGCGATGCGGTCGTCGCCGGTCAGACGCCGAGCAAAGTCCAGAAAGGCCTCGGTGTTGAAGAAGTCCAGCAGGTCGAACAGGATCTGCGGCGTCGCCGCCCCCGCTTCGCGCGCGGGCCCCAGCCGCAGCCGGTCGAACAGGAACTGCAGCCCCTCGGTCGCCCCGGCATAGGCCTGTTGGTTCACATGGGCCTGGTCCTCGGACGAGGAGGCGTCCA
>JALAGW010000014.1 GCA_022712235.1 Brevundimonas sp.
CCCCCCCCCCCCCCCCCCCTGCCCCCCCGGCCCGGCCCCCCCCCCCCGCCCCCCCGCCGGCGCCCCCCCCCCCGCCGGCGCGGCGCCTACGGCGTAGCGCAGGCCCAGGGTCACAGTGTGGCTCTGATCGTAATCGCCGGCCATTTCGCCGAAGCTGTTGGAGGCCGGGTTCGAGCGGGTCGCGAACTCGGCGTCGCCCGTCAGGTAACGGTAGGTCAGGTCGATGTTGGCGCGGTCCGAAACGGCCCAGGCCAGACCAGCGATCGCCTGGGCGGCGAACTTGGTCGAGCTGTCGTCAGCCGAGAAGGCCACGGCCGGATCCTGGCGCAGACGGCCGACCACGTCGGTGTTGACGCGGTTCACACCGACACCGAGACCGACGAAGGGACGGATGCCCCAGGCCGAGTAGCCGAAGTCATAGATGACATTGGCCATCAGGGTGGTCGAGGTGATGTCGCCTTCCGGCGAATGGCAGGCGCCGGCGGCCGGCGAAATGTTGCACAGGCCCTGCGGACCCGAGACGGCGCGCACCTTGCCGACGTCGCCCGAGCGGTAGCCGCCTTCCAGTTCAACGCGCCAGTTGGGGTTGAAACGGTAGCCGAGGCGGGCGAACGCGGCCCAGCCGTCGTTCACTTCCCAGTTCCAGTTGGAACCGTTGGTCGACGACTCGGTGTTGATGTCGTCGATGATATGGTAGCCGGCGTCGACTGCGCCGTACCAGCCGTCCGGCTCAGCCGAAGCGGCGCCAGCGGCGAACAGTCCGGCCGCAGCGACACTCGCTAGAAGTTTCAGCTTCATTGTGTCCTCACAATTTCCGTTATCCCAAGGTCGACGCTTTCACGTGACGCTCCGAAGCCGAACGGCACAAGATTGCTCAGGTTCCGTCTTAATCGTCAGGATTGCGGCGAGTGTGGCGCCGCATCAACATAAATGCCCGTTTTTCCCCTCGATCAGGCCTGCTAGAACCATTTTGAAACACAACGGAGACGCGGGATGAGCATTCGGTTCGACGGCCAGGTGGCGATCGTGACGGGCGCGGGCGGCGGCCTTGGCCGCGAACATGCCCTGGCCCTGGCAGCGCGAGGCGCCAAGGTGGTGGTCAATGACCTGGGCGGCGCCCGTGACGGCTCGGGCGGATCGGCCACGGCGGCCGAGGCCGTGGTGGCCGAAATCGCTGCGGCGGGCGGCGAAGCCATGGCCAATGCAGCCTCGGTCACCGACGCGGCGGCGGTCGAGGCCATAGTCGCCGAGGTCATGGCCCGCTGGGGCCGCATCGACATCCTGGTGAACAACGCCGGCATCCTGCGCGACAAGAGCTTCGCCAAGATGGATCTGGCCGATTTCCGCCTGGTCATGGACGTCCATCTGATGGGCGCCGTCCACTGCACCAAGGCGGTGTGGGACATCATGCGGACCCAGAACTACGGCCGCATCGTCATGACCACCTCGTCGTCCGGCCTGTTCGGCAACTTTGGCCAGGCCAACTACGGCGCGGCCAAGATGGCCCTGGTCGGCCTGATGCAAACCCTGGCGATCGAGGGGGCCAAGAACGACATCCGCGTCAACGCCCTGGCCCCGACCGCCCACACTCGCATGACCGAGGACCTCGGCGCCGCCCTGCCGCTGGAAGCCCTGGGGCCGGAACTGGTGACGCCGGGCCTGCTGCATCTGGTCAGTCGCGACGCCCCGACCCGCGCCATCCTGGCCGCCGGCGCCGGCGGGTTTGAACGCGCCTATGTCACCCTGACGCAAGGCGACTTCATCATGGGCGCGGACGCTCCCGAACAGGTCGCCGCCCGCTTCGACGCCATCTCGGACCGTGCAAACGAGATCGTCCCGGAGATGGGCGCCGCACAGGGCATGATCGAACTGACCAAGGCCCAGAAGCATCACTCTTCTTAAGGGGCCAACCGCGCTTCGCGCTGCCTGAGGCCGAGAAGCCCCATGCCGAAAAGGCGCCTTGCGTTGACCCGACGTGAGGCGCCTATCCTCTCCTTGTTAGGCAGGAAACGCGCTCATGCAGCGAGCGACCGCGTCGCGAGCGATAGCGCCCTTGAAACAAAGAAGGAGCATCGTAGATGCGTGAAGCCGTCATCGTCTCCACCGCCCGCACCCCGATCGGCCGGGCCTATCGCGGGGCCTTCAACGATACCCAGGCGCAGCAGTTGGGCGCCCACGCCGTGAAACACGCGGTCGCCCGCGCCGGCGTCGATCCGGCCGAGATCGAGGACGTCATCATGGGGGCGGCCCTGCAACAGGGCTCGACCGGGACAAACGTGGCGCGTCAGGTGGCGCTGGCGGCGGGCCTGCCCGCCTCCGTGCCGGGCATGAGCCTGGATCGCCAGTGCGCCTCGGGCCTGATGGGCATCGCCACGGCAGCCAAGCAGGTCATCTTCGACCAGCAGAAGATGGCGGTCGGCGGCGGGCTGGAGAGCATCTCGCTGGTCCAGAACCCGCACATGAACCTGTACCGGATGAAGGACGAGGCCCTGCTGAAGCTGTCGCCCCACATCTATATGTCGATGCTGGAGACCGCCGAGGTCGTGGCCCGCCGCTACAACATCAGCCGAGACGCCCAGGACGAATACGCCCTGCAGTCGCAGCAGCGCACGGCGGCGGCGCAAGCCGAGGGCCGCTTCGACGCCGAGATCGTGCCGATGACCACTTCCATGCTGGGCATGGACAAGGCCACCGGCGAGACCTCGTCGAAAGAAGGGACCCTGA
>JALAGW010000178.1 GCA_022712235.1 Brevundimonas sp.
GTCTCTCCGTCCGGGGCGCCCGCCTCTGCCGCCAGGAAGCGAGCGATGGTTTCCTGCATCTCCCGTTCCATCTCGACCGAGCGGGCGATCAGGTCCGTCAGCTGATAGCGTTCCAGAATCGGGCGCGCACGCAGCACCCGCTCCACGGCTGACCGAGTCATGTGCTCGGCGACGGCCCCCTTGCCGACCTCGTGCTCGATCTGGCTGGCCTCAAGGGCGGCGACCGCCCAGGCGACCGGATCGCGAGCCTGATCAATACGTTCGAGGATGCCCTGACGCGTCGCCGCCGCCAACGCCAGGAAGTCGCGATCCCCCGACCAGCGCGCCTGCTCCACACAGGCCTCGGCCAATGCCCGCTCGACGGTAAGGCGGTCCGCCTCCTGATCGAGCCCCTCGAGGATCCTCAGGGCATGCAGATAGGCCTCGATCGCCTGATCGGTCATCGCCACGACGGCGTCCTTGTCCGGGACATCGGCGGAGGCGCGCAGGCGACCGGCGTCCATCAGGACATTGCCGTTGTTGAACAGGGCGCGGGCGACGTCGGCCGGATCCCCGTCCGCCTCGATCATTCCGTTGGCTGCCTCGATATAGAGGTCCGACGCCCGCTGATAGCCGTCCAGCGCCTCTTCGCCCTCGCGTCGGCGGGCCATCTCAACCTCGACGACGCCCTGGGCCAGCCGCAGGTGACACCAGGGCGCCGTGCCCGGATAGCGATCCCGGACCCGAGCGCTGGTCTCAAACGCCTCACGCGCTTCCAGCAGCCGGTGCTCGCCGTCGGGACCGGCGTCGCGCTCGCTCAACCGCACCAGCAATTGCCCCCGGATCAGCCAGGCCCAGCTCCAGTCTTCCGGGTGCTCGTCCTCGGTCACCGTTCGCAGAGCCAGTTCGATCATCCGCAAACCATGATCCAGATAGACGACGCCGCCCTCGCCCTTGACCATCTCCCCCATGGTCAGACGCAGGCTGGCGTAACGAATGGCCAGATCAGCCCGCTGCAAAGGCGTCATCGGCCCCGGCGTTTCCTGATCCAGTGTCTCGAGGAAGGGCGAATGCCCCGGCGCGGTGATCGCATGCGCCAGAGCAGTAGCGGCGGCGTCCAGCAGGCTGATCGCCTGCTCGCCATGGCTCCGTTCCTGCAAAGCCTGCAGAGCGTTGAACAGCATCAGGAAGGCGGCGGGCCTGAGCCCCTGCTCCTCGACCTGCGGCGCCCGCTCCAGATCGTTGGCCGCCGTCTGCATGAAGCGGTAGATGTCGCCCGCCATGATCGGACGCACCTCGGCGACCGTGTTCAACGCGCCCATCGCGATCAGGCGGAAGCGCGGCGGCGCAGGCGCCGCGTCGCGATCCCAGGCCAGCTGCTTGAGCCGCTCCAGTGCGTTCAGGTCTTCCCCCAGCGCCAGCCGGGTCAGGGTGGCGACGGCCTGCTTCACACGTTCGGGACGCCCTTCGCGGATGGCTTCGTCCTCGCGGCGCAGGTCCTGTCCTCGCGCCACCCGACCGGCGATCTCGATGGCCTTCAGCAGGCCGCCGATGACCACCAGATCCAGCGCCATGCGCAGACCGAAGGCGATCCAGCCTCCGGTCGGCAGGACAGCGTTGACCCCTGACGGGTTCTCGTAGCCCAGCACCTCGACGTTGCCGATGATCGGCAGCGCCTCCAGAGCCTCCGAGGCCATGTAGAGCAGGTAGGGTCCGATGCCCCCCGGGGCGCTTTCGGTAAAGGCGTGCAGGCCGGTCAACCGCCCGACGAGCAGGCTGGCTAACATGAAGACCGCCGCCAGCGCCGCCAGAACCTCGTCGTTGAAATCCTCAACGCCCTTAGCCCGCTTCTCCTGTGGCGACAGGCCGAGCGCTCGATCTTCCTCGTCCCACGCCCAGCGGCGGAAGACCGCGACGACAGCGACAAGGCCTGTGATCAGGGCGGGGACGGCCACGAGGCTGGGCAGGAAGGCGCCCATGGCGGCGGTGATCAGGAAGATGCCGACCATGCGCAGCCAGCGCCGCCATGCCCGGGACTCGGAGAGTCCGACCCAGACCGAGATGCGTTCGACCAAAATGTGATCCAGGGCGGAGAGACCCGGGCGAACCCAGCCCAAGCCCGGACCGAACACCCGGTGCATCCCCGCGACCGCCAGCCGAGCCAGTCCGAAGAAAATCACCGCGCCCGCCACGGCCACGGAAAATTGCAGCATCGCCCCGTTCATGGAACCACTGTCTCCCAGCTTGGCCGGATCGTAAATACGCGCCCGCTCGGCCATCAAACCGCCCCGCGTTCCGTCTAGAGATTTGCCCAAAGGGTCCGCGACGGCTACATCCCGCGCCAACCTCCCCATCAGATCAGACGACAGGGCGAAATCGCACCTCATGGCGCAGCAATATATTTTCCAGATGCAGGGTCTGACCAAGACCTTCCCCGGCGGCAAGAAGATCTTCGAGAACATCTGGCTGAGCTTCTACAACGACGCCAAGATCGGCGTTGTCGGCGTCAACGGCTCGGGTAAGTCCACCCTGCTGAAGATCATGGCCGGCCTGGACAGCGAGTTCCAGGGCGAGGCCCGCGCCGCCGACGGCGTCAAGCGCGGCTATCTGGAGCAGGAGCCCCATCTCGACCCCGCCCTGAACGTTCGGCAGAACGTCGAGGCCTGGTGCGAAGAGAAGCAGTGGGTCAACCGCTTCAACGAAGTCGCCAACGAGCTGGGCGAAAACTACACCGACGAACTGATGGAGGAGATGACCGCCCTCCAGGAGAAGATCGACGCCGGCGACGTCTGGGATATCGACAGCCGCATCGACCAGGCCATGGGCGCCCTGCGCTGCCCGCCGGACGACTGGGAAGTCACCAACCTGTCGGGCGGTGAAAAGCGCCGCGTGGCCCTGGCTCGCCTGCTGCTGTCGAAACCCGACATGCTGCTGATGGACGAACCGACCAACCACCTGGACGCCGAATCCGTCGCCTGGCTGCAGCACCACCTGGAGAACTTCCCTGGCTGCGTCATCCTGGTCACCCACGACCGCTACTTCCTGGATCAGGTCACCAAGTGGACCCTGGAGCTGGACCGCGGCAAGGGCCACCCGCACGAGGGCAACTACTCCTCGTGGCTGGAAGCCAAGCAGAAGCGCGTCGTTCAGGAGCAGTCGGAATCGGAAGCTCGCCAGCGCGCCCTCACCCGCGAACTGGAATGGGTCCGCTCGGGCGCCAAGGCCCGCCAGGCCAAGTCCAAGGCCCGTCTGGCCGCCTACGAGAAGATGGTCGCCGAGCAGGAAAACAGCCGCGCCGCCCAGTCCTTCGCCGTCATCCAGATCCCGCCCGGCCCGCGCCTCGGCAATGTGGTGCTGGAAGTCGAGGGCCTGAAGAAGTCCTATGGCGACAAGACCCTGTTCGACAACCTGACCTTCCAGCTGCCGCCAAACGGCATCGTCGGCGTCATCGGCCCCAACGGCGCCGGCAAGTCGACCATGTTCAAGCTGATCACCGGCCAGGAAACGCCCGATGGCGGCACGATCAAGGTCGGCGAAACCGTCAAGCTGGCCTACGTCGACCAGTCGCGCGACGACCTGAAGCCGGACGACACCATCTGGCAGGCCATCTCGGGCGGCACCGACATCATGATGGTCGGCAAGCGCGAGATTAACAGCCGCGCCTATGTCGGCAGCTTCAACTTCAAGGGCGGCGACCAGCAGAAGAAGGTCGGTCAACTGTCCGGCGGTGAGCGCAACCGCGTCCACCTGGCCAAGACCCTGGCCGCCGGCGGCAACCTGATCCTGCTCGACGAACCGACCAACGACCTGGACATCGAAACCTTGCAGAACCTCGAAGAGGCGCTGGAAGAGTTCGCCGGCTGCGCCGTGGTCATCTCCCACGACCGCTGGTTCCTGGACCGCCTGGCCACCCACATCCTGGCCTTCGAAGGCGACGGCCACGTGGAATGGTTCGAGGGCAATTTCGAAGCCTACGAACAGGACAAGATGCGCCGCCTGGGCGCCGACAGCATCATTCCCAAGCGCATCCAGCACCAGAAGTTCGGTCGCTGATCCGACGTTGAACTGAACGCGCCGGCCCGCCGAGCGATCGGGGGGCCGTTTTTCTTTGGCCCAGCCCCCCCCCCTGCCGTCATTCCGGGGCGCGAAGCGAACCCGGAAC
>JALAGW010000179.1 GCA_022712235.1 Brevundimonas sp.
CCCCGGCTTGGCGCGACCGGAAGCCACCAGTCCTCGACCATCCCCATCCACCGAATCCAGCACAGGCCCGCGGGACAGACGTCGACTCGCGCCGCCCTCGACCAAAAGGGCCGCCAGGGGTGCGCCCTCCCCGGCCAGCAGAAGCCGCTCTGGGCCAAAAGCCGGAAACTGACCGATCTGAACCTCGGGCGTCATGATGACGGCGCCGGGCAGTTGGCCGACATGCAGCTCGAATCGACCGGCGTCGTCGGCGCCCGCCGCAAAGGCCAGGTCCTGACCGCCGCGCAGGACGACCCGCGCGCCCGGCGACGCGTCGCCGCGCACCACCACCCCATCGCCCTGGCGCTCCACGACGCGGATGCGCGGCGAAGCCGTCCAGCCGCCTTCCTGACGGGCTTCCTCGCCCTTGACGCCCTCAGCAGGCGCCCCGCACCCGGCCAGAAGCAATGCAGCGCCGATCCCTGCGACGACAATCCGACGTTTCATCCTGACCCGCGTAGCGATATGCCTGTTCCTCTCAGATAGCGCGGCCGACGCCGCCCTGTCTTCCTTCCTGTATCGAGGCCCCATGTCTTTGCCGCCCGCCACCATCGCCCCCTTCGACGGCCGCTCGGTCTGCCTGTTCTGCGGTTCGTCCGACGGGGCTGATCCGCAGTACGTCCAGGCCGCCAGCGCCTTCGGCAAGGCGCCGGCCGAGGCGGGCTGGCGTCTGGTCTATGGCGGCGGCGGCGTGGGCCTGATGGGCGCCTCGGCACGCGCGGCGCATGAGGCCGGCGGGCGCGTGGTCGGCATCATGCCGGCCTTCCTGCGCAGCCGCGAACGCCTGTTCGACGACGTCGAGACCGTGGTCGTCACCTCGATGCACGAGCGCAAGCAGCTGATGTACGATCAATCCGACGTCTTCGTCGTGGCGCCCGGCGGCATCGGCACCCTGGAAGAGGCCATCGAGCTGCTGTCGTGGAAACGTCTGGACCTGCACGCCAAGCCGGTCATCTTCCTGAACCTGAACGGCTTCTGGGAAAACTACTTCGCCCTGATCCGTCACAGCGTGCGCGAAGGCATGACGCCCGCCAGCTTCCTGGAAGCCTACATCAGCGTCGACACGGTCGAGGAAGCCGTGGCCGCCATGAAATTGGCGGAGAATACGCCGCACTTGAAACATGATCGTCGGTAAGTAAACGTGGGTCACTAAACGTCGATCCGTTATCCTGAAACCGCATTGACAGTTTCAAAAGAAAACGGACTATGGCGTCATAAGGGCGAGCGCCCTGCCCATACCGGAGACCTGTCCATGCGTGCTCTTCTCGCCGCCGCCCTTCTGTTCGCGGCTACTCCTGCCTTCGCCAACGCCCCGGCCACCAGCCTGACCCTGGCGGACGCCGCCAAGGCCCCGACCGGCCGCGTCATTGTCGACGGCGCCGCCTGGCGCTGCGAAGGCGCCTCCTGCACCGCCTCGGGCGGAACCAACCAGCCCGCCGCCCGCGCCTGCCGCCGCGTGGTCGCCAAGCTCGGCCCGGTCACGGCCTTCAGCTACAAGGGCGAAGCCCTGGACGAGCAGGCCCTGGCGACCTGCAACGCCGGCTGATCCAGCCCCCGTTGCACTAAAAATGCGCTGAAACGAAAAAGGCCGCCTTCGCAGGAAGGCGGCCTTTCTTGTATCCGGCGGGAACTGAAGGCTCAGCCCGCTTCGCCCTTCAGGCGACGCACGATGGCGTCACGGCCGATCAGAGGCGCCATGGCCGCCATGTCCGGGCCGTGCGCCTGTCCGGTCAGGGCCAGACGCAGGGGCATGAACAGACCCTTGCCCTTGGCCCCGGTCTTTTCCTTCACCGCCGTCGTCCACGCCGACCAGGCGCCCGCGTCGATGACCTCGGGCAGAACCTCCAGCGCCGCGGCGGCGAAGGCGGCGTCCTCGATCACCGGCGTCACCGGGCCGGTGACGATCTTCGCCATCTCGGCCGCGTCGGCGAACTTGTTGAGGTTGGGCTTCACGGCCTCCCAGAAGCCCTCGCCCAGATCGACGCCCAGCGCCGCCAGACGCGGCTGCGCCTCGGCATAGCTCAGGCCGTGCAGGGCCTGGGCGTTCAGACGGTCCAGATCGGCCGTGTCATAGCGCGCCGGCGAGCGGCCCATCTTGGAGAAGGCGAAGGCCTGGCCCAGGGCCTCGACCGAGGCCGCGATCTCCAGATTGTCCGAGGTGCCGATCTTGCCCAGGTGGCTGGTGATGGCGATCGGCTCATAGCCCTGCTCGCGCATGTCGCTGATCGACAGCGAGCCCAGACGCTTCGACAGGGCCGCGCCGTCCGCGCCGACCAGCAGCGGCATGTGGGCGAAGCCCGGAACCTTGGCGCCCAAGGCTTCAAAGATCTCGATCTGCGCTCCGGTGTTGGTGACGTGGTCCTCGCCCCGGATGATGTGGGTGATGTCCATGTCGATGTCATCGACCACCGACGGCAGGGTATAGAGGAACAGGCCGTCCTCGCGGATCAGCACCGGGTCCGACATCGAGGCGGTGTCCACCTCGGCGTGGCCGCGCGCCAGGTCTTCCCAGGCGACGCGCTTGCCTTCCAGCTTGAAGCGCCAGTGCGGACGACGACCCTCGGCCTCATAGGCGGCCTTCTCGGCGTCGGTCAGATTCAGCGCGGCGCGATCATAGATGGGCGGCAGGCCGCGCGACAGCTGCACCTTGCGACGGCGATCCAGCTCTTCGGCGGTTTCATAGCAGGCGTAGAGACGGCCCGAGGCCTTGAGGCGCTCGGCGGCCTCCTCATAGCGGTCGAACCGCTTGGACTGGTTGTAGCGCTCGTCCCAGACCAGACCCAGCCAGGTCAAGTCGGTCTCGATGCCGTCCTCGAACTCCTGGGTCGAGCGGGCCAGGTCGGTGTCGTCGATGCGCAGAACGAACGAGCCGCCCTGCCCCTTGGCGAACAGCCAGTTCACCAGAGCGGTGCGGACATTGCCGACGTGCAGCCTACCCGTGGGAGACGGGGCGAAACGAACCTTGACGGACATGGGGGATCAACGACCTCGATAGGAAGGCGGCTTGGTCGCGCCGCCGCCCGCTCAAGTCAAGTCGATCCGCCCAATCAGTCGCCGAACCTGACGATCAATCGTCGCGGTGAACCCGCTCGCGACGCTCGTGCCGCTCCTGGGCCTCGACCGACAGGGTCGCCGTCGGGCGGGCTTCCAGTCGGCCCAGGCCGATCGGTTCGCCGGTGTCCTCGCAATATCCGTAGGAACCGTCCTCGATCCGCCGCAGCGCGTCGTCGATCTTGGAGATCAGCTTGCGTTGCCGGTCGCGGGTCCGAAGCTCCAGCGCCCGGTCGGATTCCGACGAGGCCCGGTCCACCAGATCCGGGTGGTTCTCGGTTTCGGCTTTCAGATTTACGACAGTGCCCTTGGATTCGCGGAGGATGTCATCCTTCCACGCCAGGAGCTTGGCCTTGAAATAGGCCAGCTGCCGCTCGTTCATAAACGGCTCGTCGTCGGTGGGACGGTACATGACCGAACCCTCCTCGATCACAGACGCTAATGCGTTCATCGCACTCACGCTCAAGTTGTCTGCGCCCCCCTGCGGCGCATGGGCCGTATAGGCAAGGCGGAGAGTCGCGGCAATGGCGTTCGCGAGTCTGCGTTCTTGTTAAGCTGCATTAACCTTAGGTCAGTGTGGCAAATTGCCCTCACTTACCGCTGAAAACCTGACATTTTCGTCAGCGTTTCCAAAACCTTCTAGACGCGCGCTCTGGCCGCTTCCGCCTTGGCCATTTCCACGGCCGCGCGCAGGTCGATTTGATCCAGGACGCCCTTCAGGCCAGGATCGGCGTCATCCGGCCGCTCCTCGCGCAGGCTGCGCGCCAGCCGCTCCAGCGCCGGGGCGCCGTCCTGACCGTTCAACATCGCCAATTTCAGCTCATCCAGACGGTCCAGCAACCCTCCGCCGCGCCGGATCGCCCGACGCCGACGTTCAGTCGCATCCTCGACCCCCTGCAGGGCCATCAGGGCGGAAACCCCCGCCAAGCTGGACGCCGCGCTGGTCGCGGCGGCCGACGCCGGACCAGACGCCCCGCCGCTGGCCGGCAGGCTGAAACCGCCCGCCGCCTTCGTGGGGCGCGAGCCTTGCGTCGATGTAGCGCCCGAGGGGCCGGTGACCTTCATGATCCATGCTCCCGATCAGCCTGGACCATCGGCCACGAGCGTCACCGCTTGGTTAACGCCCCGGCAGATTCTGCCGCCAGGGCGCCGCGCAGCCCAATCCATGCACTGAAATTAAACAACATTTCTTCCGGCACAAACTTCGCATGGTTAATCGCGAACGCCTCAACAGGACGTCTGTCGTATGCAGAAGTTGCTCACCGCCCTCCTCGCCTCCGCTTCCGCCGCCCTGATTCTGGCGGCGGCGCCGAATGCGGCCGAGGCCCAGTCGCGCATCAAGGACATCGTCTCTGTCGAAGGCGTCCGCACCAACCAGCTGGTCGGCTACGGCCTGGTGGTCGGCCTGAACGGCACGGGAGACAGCCTTCGCAACTCGCCCTTCACCCGCCAGTCGCTGGAAGGGATGATGGAACGTCAGGGCGTCAACATCCGCGGCGCCAACCTGAACACCAAGAACGTCGCGGCGGTCATGATCACCGCCGACCTGCCGCCCTTCGCCACGCCGGGCTCGCGCCTGGATGTCGCCGTCTCGGCCATGGGCGACGCCAAGAGCCTGCTGGGCGGCACGCTTCTGGTCACGGCCCTGCAAGGCGCCGACGGCGAAATCTATGCGGTGGCGCAGGGCTCCGTTCAGACCGGCGCCGTTTCGGCCTCGGGCGGCTCGGGCTCTTCGGTTACGCGCGGCGTGCCGACCGCCGGCCGCATCGCCTCGGGCGGCGTGGTCGAGCGTGAGACCGGCTTCGACCTCTCGGCCATGCCGATCGTGCGCCTGACCCTGCGCAATCCCGACTTCACCACGGCCCAGCGCGTCGCCGCCGCCATCAACCAGTCCTATCCCAACAGCGCCTTCGCCGAGAACGGCACCGTGGTCGCCATCCGCGCGCCCCAGACCATGGGCATGGCCGGCTTCGTCAGTCAGGTCGAGAACCTGCCCGTGCGCGTCGACGCCCCCGCCAAGGTCATCATCGACGAGGTCAACGGCGTCATCGTCATGGGCGACGCGGTGCGCATCTCCACCGTCGCCATCGCCCAGGGCAACCTGACCGTCTCGGTCCAGGAAAACCCCATGGTCAGCCAGCCCGAGCCCTTCAGCCGCGGCGGCCAGACCGTCGTGGTGCCGCAATCCAATGTCTCGATCGAGGAAGAGACCGGCCGCCAGATGCGCATCGTCAACGGCGGAACCTCGCTCTCGACCCTGGTCAACGGCCTGAACGCCCTCGGCGTCAGCCCCCGCGACATGATCAGCATCCTGCAGGCCATCAAGGCCGCCGGCGCCCTGCAAGCTGACATCGAGGTCATGTAATGGAAGCCCTGCCCGTCGCCGCCAATGCGCTGAACCCGCTCAACCCGCCGCTCCATCGCGGCCAGTCGCCCGAGCAGATGCGCAAGACCGCCCAGGATTTCGAGGCCAGCTTCCTGTCGCAGATGCTCAAGCCCATGTTCGAGGGCCTGGAGACCGACGGCCCCTTCGGCGGCGGCAGCAGCGAGGAAACCTGGCGCAGCTTCCTGCTCGACGCCATGGCCAAGCAGACCGTCAAGGCGGGCGGCATCGGCCTGGCCGACACCGTCATGTCCGAAATGCTCAAGATGCAGGAACAAGCCGCGTGACCGCCGACGTCGAGACCTCCACCCTGCGCGCTCAACAGCTCATCAACCTGACCCAGGCCCTGACCGAGCGCCTCGGCGCCGAACGCGACGCCTTCCGCGCCCATCGCGCCCAGGACGTCGCCGCCGGCATGGCCGAGACCCAGGACCTGGCCAACCTCTATCGCCGCGAGTCGGCCCAGGCCAAGGCCGCGCCCGCCTTCCTGACGGTCATCCCCGCCGATCTCCGCGACGCCCTGATTTCCGCGACGCAAGCATTTGAGGCCGTCCTGGCCGAACACGCCTCGACCGTCGACGCCGCCCGTCAGGTCTCCGAGGGCCTGGTCCGCACCATCGCCGCCGAGGTCGCGGGCGCCCGCGCCCAGGGCGTCGGCTACGGCGCCTCGGGCCGCGCCACCGAAGGCGACGGTCGCGCCGTGGCTCTCAACCGCAAGGCCTGAGACCCCGCCAAAGAAACCGGTGTCGATCCGCGTTTTCTTAACAGCCGCGCCCGCACAATCGGTCCATGACCCTGAAATCCCGCCTTCTTGGTCTCGCCTTCGCCGCCGCCGACGCCCTCGTCGAGGTGAACGACCGGGGCAAGATCTGCTTCGCCCTGGGCGCCGGGCCGACAGCGGGACAGTCCACGGCGAGCTGGATCGGCCGCCCCTTCGTCGATCTGTTGTCGTTTTCCAGTCGCGAGGCGGTTATGGCGGCGCTTCAGGCTCTGACGGACGGCGCGCGCAGCCTTCCGCTGGAAATTCTTGCCGACTGCGGCGACGGTCGCGTGCGTCGCGCCCTGTTCCGCGCCTTCATCCTGCCCGACCTGGCCCCCGCCGTGTCCTGCGCCCTGACCTGGCAAGGCGAGCCCTTCGTCCTCGAAACGCTTGAGGCTCGCCCCCTCACCGACGCCGAAGGCTTCATGGCGCTCGCTCGCGAGGGCCTGAACGGCAAGGCCGGCGCCGCCCTGCAACGACTGGCCATGGCCTTTATCGAGGTTCAGGGCCTCGGCGTCGCCGACGACGCGGCCAGCGAACGCGCCGCCGCCCGCATCGGCGCCCGGCTGCAGGCGGCCTCCCATGACGGCGTCAGCGCGGGTCGCCTTACCCCCGGCCGCTATGCCCTGATCAAGGAGGCCGGCGACGGTCGCGACCTTGAGGCCGAGGTGCGTGAGGCCGGCCTGGCCGAGGGCCTGACCCTGACCTCCCGCGCCAGCGAAGCCGCCATGGGCTCCGACTCGTTGTGCGCCCTGCGCGCCATGCGCTTCGCCATCGAGGGCTGTCTGAGGGACAACAACACCCAGCCTGAACTCAGCTTCGCCGATTCCCTGTCACGCACGCTCAAGGACGCCGACCGTTTCCGCGGCATCGTGCGTGACCGTGAATTCGCCCTCTTCTATCAGCCCATTGTCGATCTGAAGACGCGCGCCGTTCATCACTTCGAGGCCCTGGCCCGCTTCGGCCAGAGCGGCGGCCCCGCCTCGGCCATCCGCATGGCCGAGGAACTGGCCCTGATCGAGAGCTTCGATCTGGCCGTGGCGGAAAAGATTGTTCACCGGCTGCGGCAGCCCGGCTCCGGCCTTCTGAAAATCGCCATCAATGTCTCCGGCGCCTCCCTGGCCAACGACGCCTATGTCTCGGCCCTGCTCAGAATGACGGCTTCCGAGCCCGACAATCGTCGTCGCCTGATCGTGGAAGTCACCGAAACCGCCGCCCTGGCCGACATCGCCGCCGCCAACCGTCGTCTCAGCGCCCTGCGCGACGCGGGGATCAGGGTCTGCATCGACGACTTCGGCGCCGGTTCGGCCGCCTTCGACTACCTGCGCGGCCTCTCGGTCGACGCCGTCAAGATCGACGGCGCCTTCGTGCGCGACATCGGCGGCGACGCCCGCACCCGCACCCTGATCGGCCACCTGGTCGACCTTTGCGGCTCGCTGGGCATGACCACCATCGCCGAAATGATCGAGACCGAGGACGCCGCCCCGGCGCTTCAGGACCTCGGCGTCGACTACGGCCAGGGCTGGCTCTTCGGCCGCGCCGAGGCCGAGCCGGTCACGACCGGCCCCGTCTCCCCCCGCGCCCGCCGTCAGGGCGTGATCGAAGCCTGGGGCTGACGGCTCTCCTAGCTGGAAGCGCCGATCCCGGTAAATTCTCGGGATTGCGAACGCCTCAAAGCATTTCGCTCGCCTGGGTCACAGCCTGCGCCACACTAAGGACGGTCTTTGACAGGTCGAACCGGGCAACCCGCGCTTCAAACTCTGCTCATCCCGGCGGACGTCGGGATGAGCGGGATCAATCAGCGGTTCCAACCAAAGCACGGCCAAGCGTCATTGCACCAATTGCACTGTTTTTTTCACAACCCCGTACAATCCGCCCGCTCCAACCGAAGCTCCCGATCCACCCCCACA
>JALAGW010000180.1 GCA_022712235.1 Brevundimonas sp.
GACCAGGGACGACCTGCCCGAGATGGCTGAGTTGAAGCGGGCGCTGGACGCCTTCGCCCTTGACGCACCGGGCGTAAGACTGGCCGCCGGCAGCGCCGGAACCGAGCTGACCCTGACCCGCCCGATCACCGCGCGCCCCGCCAACGGCGGGCTGTTGACGCTCAGCCCCGCCAAGACGCCCCTGTTCGCCGCCGAGGCGGGCCAGTCGGGCGGCGGCGCCCTGAGCATCACGGCGCAACGCGGCGGCGGCCTGCCCGAGGCCCAGATCGCCGTGCCGTCATGGAGCCTGACGCCCGGCGGCTTCCACGCCGTGCTGGACGGCCGAGCGGCGCTGGACTTTGGCCCAGCCCGCAACATAGCCCTGTCGACCAAGGGCGAGCTGGCCTCGAACGGCGGACGGCTGACCTATACGACAAGCGACTGCATCCCCCTTAGCGTCGAGCGGATGGAATTGGGCGAAAACGACGTGACCGACGTCGCCGGTCGCTTCTGCCCCGCCGACGGCCCGCTGATCAGCGTCGCGGACGGCGGCTGGCGGGCGCAAGGGACCCTGGCCGACGTCAACGCCACCGCCCCCTTCCTGGCTATGCGCTTCGCGGATGCACAGGGGCGGCTGGTCGTCGACGGCAAGCCCGCCGGCCTGTCGATGACGGCGAGCGTCGCCAAGGCCCAGGTCGCCGACACCACCGATCCGCAACGCTTCCTGCCGCTGACGGCGACGGGCGAAGCGCGACTGGCCAATGACGTCTGGAACGGCGGCTTCGACCTGACCCGACTGGAACACGCCATCGGCCGCATCGACTTGCGCCATGACGGCAAGGCCGAAGCGGGCGGCCTGATCATCAGCGCTCCGAACCTGGCCTTCAGCCAATACGGTCTGCAACCCGACGACCTCAGCCCCCTGGCCGCCGACTACCTGAAGTCGCCGGTCGAGGGTTCGGCCGGGTTCGAGGGCCGCATCGACTGGACCCCGACAACCTCGACCAGTTCGGGCGTCGTGACCATTCCCGAGCTCGACTTCACCAGCCCGGCGGGCAAGGTGCAGGGGCTGAAGGGGCGGGTGGAGTTCACCAGCCTGATCCCGCTGATCACCGCGCCCGATCAGGTTCTGACGGTGGATCGACTGGAGACAGTCACGCCCCTGACCGATCTGGAGTTGCGCTTCGCCCTGGACGAAAAGGCCCTGGCCCTGGCCGGCGGTCAGATCCAGGCGGCCGGCGGCCGCATCAGCATCGAGCCCTTCAACATCCCTCTGACGCCGGGCGAGGCCTGGGGCGGGGTGATCGTGGTGGAGCAGGTTCAGCTCAACGAGTTGATGAAGAGCGCCAACCTGCAGGACAAGGCCGAGCTGGATTCCGTGGTGTCGGGCCGCCTGCCCTTCACCTATGCGCCCGACAAGGGCTGGCGCATCGTCGGCGGCGTGCTGAACGCTGTGCGGCCCGGCCGACTGTCGATCAAGCCCGAGGTGTTCGACGATCTGGCCGCTGGCGGCGGCGACGCCTCCGCCGCCCTGCCGCCCAACACCATGCAGGATCTGGCCTATCAGGCGATGCAGGACCTGGCGATCAGCGACCTGACCGCCGAGGTCAACAGTCTCGACGAAGGCCGCCTGGGGGTGCGCTTCCGCATCAACGGCCGGCATGACCCGCCCGAACGAGAACAGCTGCGGCTCAGCTGGATGGAGCTGATCCGTCGCGACTTCCTCAACAAGAAGCTGAACCTGCCGTCCGACACCCCGATCGACCTGACGCTGGACACCACCTGGAACGCCAACCAGATCGTCTCGGACCTGATGGAATACGCCCGTCGCGGCCAAACGCCGGATTGACCCTTGAGATACGGCGGCGCTTTGTTCAGAACCCGTTCACGCACCGGGGCGTTAGATCGCCACGACTTCAACCGCCGCCTTCGGAGACCGGCCTCATGATCAGCAAGCGTCAGATCGCCCTGCTCGGCCTCGCCGCCGTCAGCGTCGCCGCGTGCGCGCCCACGGTGAACATCAAATTCAGCGAACCGCTGCAGATCTACGCCAAGCTGGACGCCGACATCCGCATCAAGCTCGACCAGGAACTGCAGAACCTCCTGCGCGAAAACCCCAACCTGTTCTGACCGAAAGAAAGGGGCTGAACATGAACCATCGCAAACTCTTCGTCGCAGTCGCCGCTGTCGCCGCCCTCGGCGCAGCCGCCGGCGCCGCCATGGCCCAGACCGCCTCGCAGAAGGCCCTGGTCGATCAGGCCAAGGCCGCCGGCGCGGTCGGCGTGCAGGCCGACGGCTTCCTCGGCGTCCGCACCTCGGTCGCGCCCGACACCCAGGCCGCGGTCAGCGCCACCAACGCCGGCCGTCGCCAGGCCTATGCCCGCAGCGCCGCGGACGCCGGCACCACGGCCGAAGTGGCCGGCGCCCGGATGTTCGAAACCCAGCTGCTGCCGCGCATCAGCTCGGGCCAATGGTACAAGAACGCTGCGGGCCAGTGGGTCCAGCGTTGATCTGAAACGATGAAAACACCCCAGGTCGAGGGTCGGGCAGGACGCTTCCTGCTCGCGCTCGGCCTGGCGGTCGTCATCGCCGCCGTCGTCACACTTGGCTTGGCTGGATACTGGCGGATGATCGGCGGCGGGCCGATGACCATCCACGGCTGGATCGCCATGGGACTGGGCGTGCTGGGCACGGTCGGCCTGTCCTGGCTGCTGATGAGCCTGGCCTTCCGTTCGGATCGCGAAGGCTGGGACGATCAGGTCGACAACCGGCTGGACCCCGGCCGGGAAGAAGCCGACAACGACGATCTCGATTATTGATCTTCCCGGAGCCCGCCATGCGTCTCGCCCTGCTGCTTTCCGCCGCCTCGGCCATGGCCGCCCTGACGGCCTGCTCGCAACCGGCAGCTGAAAAGGCGCCCGCCGCCCCGGCTGAGGCCCGCACCCTGGCCGGCGTCGATCTGGACCAGCCGCTGCGCGTGCTGGGAACCGAACCCTTCTGGGCTGTGGAGATCGCGCCGACCGGCCTGACTTATTCCGGCGTTGATCGACCCGAGCAGAAGGCCGCCAACCCCGGCCCGGCCTTGCAAGGCACGGTCGCCGTCTGGACCGCCGAAACCGAGGCCAAGGCGCCGCTGGTCGTCACCCTGACGGCCACCGACTGCTCGGACGGCATGAGCGACCGCACCTATCCCCTGACCGCCAAGGTCGAGATCGGAACCGAAACCCTGACCGGCTGCGCCGCCGCCGTCGCGGCGATCGAGAAGGCCGGTGAAAGCGGGCGGGTCGAGTAGTTTACCCGGCTGGCGCCCGTCTTGCTGCTGAACCGCCTGGCCGCTTAACGCTTCCCAAAGCGGTGCTATTTCATGGTGGCCGCATGACCCCGGTTCAGACGCCTGTCGATCTTCGCCCGCTGACCGCCCTGCGGTTCATGGCGGCCCTGTGGGTCGTCTTCTACACCTTCTGGCCCAATCTGGACGTCGGCTTCCTGCCGAACCTGGCGGCCAAGGGCTATCTGGGCGTCGAGCTCTTCTTCGTTCTGTCGGGCTTCATTCTCAGCCACGTCTATCTGCACGCCTTCGCCGAGAAGCGCTTCTCCTATCGCGGCTTCCTGTGGGCGCGGATCGCGCGGGTCTATCCGCTGCACCTCTTCACCCTACTGGGGGTCATGGCGCTCGGCCTGGCGGCTGTCGCCGTGGGGATGAGCATCGACGCCAGCGTGCTCAGCTGGAAGACCCTGCCGGCCCATCTGCTGATGGTTCATGCCTGGGGCTTCGCCAGCGAAGCGGGCTGGAACCACCCGTCCTGGTCGATCTCGGCCGAATGGTTCGCCTATCTGGCCTTCCCTCTGTTCGCCCTGGCCGCCTGGCCGCTACGCAAGCGACCCTGGGTCGCGACGACGGGCGCGGCGGTCTTCCTGATGGGCCTCTATGCCGCGTTCGAGCGTCTGGCGGGCTTCCCCCTGACCGAGGCCACCTTCCGCTGGGGGGCCCTGCGGATCGTGCCCTGCTTCGCCTACGGCTGCGCCCTCTATCTGGTCTATCGCCGCGCGCCTCTGTCGCGTGCCGGACTTCTGGCCCTGCTGGCCGCCGTCGTCATGGTCGCCTCGGCCTCGGTCCTCGCCTGGGACGCCGTCACGGTTCTGGCCGCCGGTCTGCTGATCCTGGCCCTGGCCTCCATCCCCCACAGCCGCGCCGGATGGCTGGGGTCCAGACCCGCTGTCTATCTCGGCGAGATCAGCTATTCGGTCTATATGGTCTGCGCCCCGTGGCAGATCTTGGCGGTCAATCTGGCCGCGCGAGCGACCGGGGCTGAGGACAAACGTCTTCACGTTCTCGTGTGGCTGGGGGTCATTCTGGGCCTGATCGTCGCGGCGGCGGCCACCTATCACCTGATCGAACGCCCGGCCCGAAAGGCCCTGCGCGGCATGGCCGAACGGCGACGCCCGCCTGTGGATCACAAGGCGAAACAGTCGGAAACGGTTCTTCAACCTTCGGACACTATCGTCTAAGGCTTGGTCCGCGTTTTAGTCGGGAGCACGCCAGATGATGAAACGGCTCACAGCCGCCGCGGTTGCGGCGACCCTCGGGTTCTTTGCGATCGGCCCCGCGCCGGCCAAGGCTGACGACCCCTACTGGCAGTGCGTGACCTTCGCCCGCATGTTCTCGGGCATCAACATCTTCGGCGACGCCTGGACCTGGTGGCGTCAGGCGGTCGACAAGTTCCGCACCGGCCGCGCCCCGGAAACCGGCTCGGTCCTGGTCTTCCAGCCCACCGGCCGCATGGACAAGGGCCACGTCGCCGTCGTTTCCGACATCCTGACCGACCGCGTCATCCGCGTGACCCACGCCAACTGGGGTGGCAGCCGCGGCAAGGTCGAGGAGAACGTCACCGTGGTGGACGTCTCCCCCGCCGGCGACTGGAGCCGGGTCAAGGTCTGGTACAACCCGATCAACGCCCTGGGCACCACCGTCTATCCGACCTACGGCTTCGTCTACAAAGGCGCCCGCGACGCCTTCGACAACGGTCGCCAGATGGCCGCCGCCGCCGCGAACGAGCCCCGCGCCGCCAACTGATTTTTCCGTCGCCTCCGGGCTGGCCCTTCGGGCCTGATCCGGCGATAGGTGACGGATGACCGACGCAAAGAATGACATTCGCAGCCACGCGATCGAGACCGCCAAGCACGAGCCGGGCGGCATCACCTATGCCGGCTATCTGTCGCTCGACGACCTGCTGAGCGCCCAGCACCCGCGCTCGGACCAGCATGACGAAATGCTGTTCGTCATCATCCACCAGACCAAGGAACTGTGGCTCAAGCAGATCCTGCACGAGATGGCCCTGGCCCAGAGCCTGATCCGCGCCGGCGACCTGGTGCCCGCCTACAAGAGCCTGGCCCGCGTCAGCCGCATCCAGGCCGTCATGACCCAGAGCTGGGACATCCTGGCCACCATGACGCCCTCCGACTACCTGAAGTTCCGTGGCGACCTGGGCGCCAGCTCGGGCTTCCAGAGCGACCAGTTCCGTCGCCTGGAGACCATGCTGGGCCTGAAGGACCCGCGCTTCCTACGCTTCCACGTCGAGCGGCCCGAGGCCCATGCGGCCTTGTTGGCGGCCATGGAGGCCCCCAGCCTCTATGACGACGCCCTGAGGCAGTTGTCGCTGGCCGGCCTGCCCGTCCCCGCCGAGGTGCTGAACCGCGACGTCAGCCAGACCTATGAGCCGTCCGAGGGCGTCGAGGCCGCCTGGCTGGAGGTCTATCGCGACACCGAGCGCTGGTGGCCGCTGTATCAACTGGCCGAGAAGCTGGTCGATCTGGACGACGCCCTGCTGACCTGGCGTCACAAGCATGTGGTCACGGTCGAGCGCATCATCGGCCGCCGCCAGGGCACGGGCGGCACTGACGGCGTCGGCTATCTGGTCGAGACGCTGAAGCGCCGCTGCTTCCCCGAGCTGTGGTCCCTGCGCACCAAGCTGTAGCGCGAAATCGGCAACCTTCGCCGAGGGCATGGGTTTTAACCTGTGTCAGCCAAGGAGGTTTCTGGTGAGCAGCCCCAACAGCCACGACATCAAGGTTCTGAACGGTCTGGCCGAAGGCCTGATCGACAGCGCCGACGGCTATGCCGAGGCGGCGGCCGAGACATCGGACCCGCGCTATCGCGACCTCTTCGTGCGCCGCAGCGAGGAACGGCGCCGCGTCGCGGCGGACCTGCAGGCGGCGGTGCGCGGCATGGGCGGCCATCCCGAGGACGAGGGCTCGATCCTGGCCAAGGCTCAGCGCGCCTTCATGGACATCAAGCACGCCCTGATGCGGGACGAAGCCTCGGTCGTCGGCTCGGTCGAGAGCGGCGAGGCCCACCTGCAGGCTCGCTTCGACCGCGCCCTCAGCGACGAGGCACTGTCGGCCACGACGCGCGAAACCATTCGTCGCGCCCACGCCGCCGTCAGAGCCGGTCACGAAGAAATGCACATCCTGCGACGCAGCCTGGAAGGCCAGCACGACGCGGATAATCCGCTCTATCCGCAATAGCCGCGCCCAAGCAGAGCTCGACCGCGTCGAGCGCGATAGCGCCCTAAAAGAAAGGCCCCCGCGTTTCCGCCGGGGCCTCGATCTTTTCAGCGCAGGGCCGAAGCGGGATTAAGCTTCGTCGCCCTTGTCGGCCGAACCGGTGACCGGAACGGTGGCGCCCTTGGCCGGACGAACCGTCTGGCGCTCGGCGATACGGGCCGACTTACCGCGACGATCGCGCAGGTAGTAGAGCTTGGCGCGACGGACGACGCCGCGACGCTTCACTTCGATGGAGTCGACGTTCGGCGACAGGATCGGGAAGCGACGCTCCACGCCTTCACCGAAGGAAATCTTGCGGACCGTGAAGGTCTCGTTGATGCCGCCGCCGTCACGGGCGATGCAGACGCCTTCGAACGCCTGGATGCGTTCGCGCTCGCCTTCCTTGATGCGCACGTTGACGCGCAGGGTGTCGCCCGGCTGGAAGTCGGGGATGGTCTTGCCTTCGAGCAGGCGGGCTTTTTCTTCGGCAGCGAGTTGCTGGACGATGTTCATTCTATTCTCCTCGGGCTTTTGCGCCCTTTACCTTTGATTTGGCGGAGCCAGGCTCCGCAGCCGTCTTTGCAAGATGCGCCGCCCAGAGGTCCGGGCGCCGTTCCTGCGTCGTCAATTCCCGCTGCGCCTCTCGCCATTGCGCGATCTTCTTGTGATCGCCCGATAGCAGCACCTCGGGAATGTCGTGCCCCTCGAACGTCCGCGGTCGCGTGTACTGCGGATGCTCCAGAAGACCGTCCTCGAAGCTCTCGGACGACAGGCTTTCAGCCGCGCCGAGAACACCGGGAACCAGTCGTACGCACGCCTCGATCGCCACCATAGCCGCCGCCTCGCCACCGGCGAGGACCGCGTTTCCGACGGAGATCTCCTCGAACCCACGCGCGTCGAGCACCCGCTGGTCCACCCCCTCGAAACGACCGCAAAGCACGACGATGCCGTCGGCCCTGGCCCATTCCTTCACTCGCGCCTGCGTCAGGGGTCGACCGCGTGCGCTCATGTACAAAAGCGGCCGGGGCGGGCCTGACAGACTATCGAGAGCCCGGGCCACCACGTCCGCTTTCAGCACCTGACCGGGACCGCCACCCGCGGGGGTGTCGTCCAGGAAGCCGCGCTTATCTTCGGAAAACGCCCGAATGTCCAGCGTCTGCAGATCCCACAGCCCCTTCTCGCGCCAGGCGGTGCCGATCAGCGACACCCCGAGCGGGCCGGGAAAGGCCTCGGGGAACATGGTCAGGACGGTGGCGGTAAAGGGCATGGCGGCCCTTTACCGCTCTAAGGCCGTAAACGCGAGCCTCAGGCGACCGGCGCCCCGCCGCCCGCCGCGATCCAGGCGTTCACCAGATCCTCCAGCACGTCCAGCGGCACCGAGCCGGAGCCGAGGACCACCGCGTGGAAGTCCTTGATGTCGAAACGGTCGCCCAGCGTCGCCTCGGCCTTGGCCCGCAGCTCCTCGATCTTCAGCTCGCCGATCTTGTAGCTGGTCGCCTGGCCGGGGTTGGTGATGTAGCGCTCGACCTCTTTGCCGATGTCGCGTTCCGACAGCAGGGAGTTCTGGCGGAAATAGTCCATCGCCTGTTCGCGCGACCACCGCTTGGCGTGCAGGCCGGTGTCGGTGACCAGACGCACCGCGCGCCACAACTCGGTCGAGAGGCGGCCGAAGTCCGAGTATGGGTCCTGATAGAAGCCCATCTCCTTGCCCAGTTGCTCGGCGTAGAGCCCCCAACCCTCGGCGTAGGCGCCATAGCCGCCGAAACGACGGAAGCGCGGCAGGCCCTCGATTTCCTGGGCATAGGCGATCTGGAAATGATGCCCCGGCGCGCCCTCGTGATAGCTGATGCCCTCGATCTGGGGCTTCAGCACCTGGGTCATGTCCGACAGGTTGACGTAGTAGATGCCCGGTCGCGACCCGTCCGGCGCCGGCGAGTTGTAGAAGGCGATCGAGGCCGTGGCCTCGCGGAAGGGCTCGACCGCCCTCACCTCCAGCGCCGCATTCGGCAGGGTCGAGAACCACTGCGGCGCCACCGCCATGACCTGGGCGATGAAGGCGCGGGCGTCGGTCAGATAGGCTTCCTTGCCCTCCGGCGTATTCGGATACTGGAAACGCGGATCGGTCTTCAGGAAGACGAAGAAGTCCTGCAGCGAACCGTCGAAGCCGACCCTGGCCTTGATGACCTCCATCTCGCGCTGGATGCGGGCGACCTCGTCCAGACCGATCTGGTGGATCTGGTCGGCGGTCAGGTCGGTCGTGGTCGAGAGCTGCAGGCGGGCGTTGTAATAGGCCTCGCCGTTCGGCAGCCGCCAGACGCCCGCGTCGCTGTCGGCCATAGGCTGGACCTCGGCCAGAGCCGTCAGGACGGTGTCAAAGCCACGCTTGTAGGGGCCGGTCAGGGCGGCGCGGGCCGAGGCCAGCAGTCTGTCTTTCGTCGCCTGATCGGCCTCCAGCGCGGCGACCTTCTTCTGGAAGTCGGCCCAGACCGGGTTGTCAGCCCCGGTGTCGAAGGGGGCGCCGGTGATGACCGCGCGGGTGTTCTCGATGGAGGGCGCAAACACGAAGCGGGGCGAGACCACGCCTTCAGCGGCGCGCGCCTTCAGCGTCGTCGCCACCTGCCCCATGTAGCGCTCGGCCTCATTGATACGCGAGACATAGGCCTCGGCGTCCGGGACGCTGCTGATGCGGTGATTGTTGATCAGGAAGACCGGCAGGCTGGTCGTTGGGTTGCCGTTGGCGGCGAACTGGAAGTTCCAGTCGCGCCACTGGTTCGACAGGCGCGCCTGCTGCACGCCGTATTCGAACAGGCGCCAGGACATCCTGCTCTGAGGGCTGAGCCTGGCCGGGTCGAAGTCGGCCTTCATCTGCGCCAGCTGCGCCTCCTGCAGGGCCAGCGAGCGCGCGGCGGCGGCGTCGGAAACGTCGTCCAGCTTGTCATAGTCGGTCTTGAGGCCCAGAGCCGTCATCTGCTGCGGGCTAAGCGCGATCCGGGCCTGGTAGGCCTGCTCGAAGAAGGCGTCGAGGCGCGCGTCCTCGCTTTGCGCCTGCGGCGAGGCGGCGACGGGCGCGGCGGTTTGGGCCATGGCGGCGGGCGCGACGGCGCAAAGCGCCAGAACGGCGACGGATGAGATCAGAAAACGGCGCATGAAACCCCCTCGGAACTGCGAGGCGGCACTGTTCCCCCTGACGGCGTCGGGCGCAAGCCGCCGGACGCCGCAGGGAGAGAGGCGTCAGGCCCCCCGCAGGTCGGTGATGGTGCGGCCCGGTGCGATCTGCTCCGCGTCGGTGATCAGATGGATCAGGGCCGGACGACCGCCCGCCGTCACCTCGCGCGCCGCCGCCAAGGCGGCGGGGAAGTCCCCGGTCGTTTCGCAACGCACGGCGAAGGCGCCGAAGGCCTCGGCAAACTTCACGAAGTCAGGGTTCTTCAACTCGGTAGCGATGACGCGGGCGGGATATTCCCGCTCCTGGTGCATGCGGATGGTGCCGAAGGCGCCGTTGTCCACGACCACCACGATGACGCCGAGGCCATACTGGGCGGCTGTGGCCATCTCGTTGGCGCTCATCATGAAGTCGCCGTCGCCGGCGATGCAGACCACCTCGCGCGACGGCTGGGTCGCCTTGGCCCCCAGGGCCGCCGGGTAGCCATAGCCCATGGCGCCCGAGGTCGGGGCCAGTTGGGTGCGACGGGCTTGATGGCGGTGGAAACGGTGCAGCCAGGCGGCGAAGTTCCCGGCGCCATTGGTGAGGATGGCGTCTTCCGGCAAGGCCTCAGCCAGATGAGCGATGACCTCGCTCATATTGACCGCGCTCTCGACCGTGATGGGCGAGGAGAAGGCGATGAAGTCGGCGTGGGCGGCGGCGCCCTGTTCGCTCCAGGTCCGGCCCGGATCAATGCTCGACAGGGCCAGGGCGGCCAGAGAGTTGTCGGAAGCGGCCGACAGGGCAGGCGCCCAGACGCGACCCAGTTCTTCCGCGCCCGGATGGATGTGGATCAGGGTCTCTGCGGTCCTGGCGCGGTCCAGCAGGGTGTAGCCCTGGGTCGGGTTCTCGCCCATGCGGGCGCCGATCACCAGCAGCAGGTCGGCCTCCTTGACCCGCGCGACCAGCTTCGGATTCGGCCCCAGTCCGAGGTCCCCCGCATAGCCCGGATGATCGTTGCGGATCAGGTCCTTGCGACGGAAGGACAGGGCGACGGGCAGGCCCAGACGTTCAGCCCAGTCGGAAATCGCATCAGTGGCGGCGTCCGTCCAGCCCGAACCGCCGAGGATCAGCATGGGGCGCTCGGCCTGGGCCAGACGCGCTTTCACCTGCTCGACAAAGGCCGGGTCCAGCGCGGCTTTGGCGGCGACGACGGGGCGCACCGGCGCGGGGCCGCCCTGGTCGTGCAGAATGTTCTCGGGCAGGGCGACGACCACCGGCCCCATGCGACCCTGCAGGGCGGTGGCGAAGGCGCGCTCAACCACTTCTACGGTGCGTTCGGGGGTTTCGATCTCGGTCGCCCACTTGGCCAGGCCGCCGAAGACCTCGCGGTAGTCGACCTCCTGGAAGGCGCCGCGCCCGCGGTCGGTCAGGGCGATCTGGCCGACGAAGAGGATCATCGGCGTCGAATCCTGATGCGCCGTATGCACCCCGATCGAGGCATGGGTCGCGCCCGGTCCGCGCGTGACCATGCAGACGCCGGGCTTGCCCGTCAGCTTGCCATAGGCCTCGGCCATGTTGGCGGCGCCGGCCTCGTGGCGGCAGACGATGACCTCGATCCGGTCGCGCACATCGGCCAGGGCGTCGAGCACGGCGAGATAGCTCTCGCCCGGCACGCAGAAGACCTTGTCGACCCCGTTCATCACCAGGGTGTCGACCAGACGGCGGGCGGCGGTATCGAGAGCTTGCGTCATGGTTTCGCCGTTAGCAGATTGAAGGATGAATTGGCCATGCAACCTTATGGCCAAGCTTCACGTTGAAGCGCTCAATCGCCTTATTCTCGGGGAAATCTCCATGCGCAAGCTCATCGCCCTCGGCGTCATCGCCGCAGCCCTGGCCACCGCCGCCTGCAACACCGTCGCCGGCATGGGCCGCGATCTGGAAGCCGCCGGTCAGGCCGTGACCTCCAGCTCCAACTCGGCCCGCAACTAGGATGCGGCGCGGCGGGTTTGCGATCGTTTGCGATCCCGCCACAAAAGCGTAGCCTCGTTCCCTCAGACTGCCGACTTCAACTCGGAGAACGACCATGGGACTTCTGGATAACGTGCTCGACGGCCTCGGCGACGACGCCGCAGGCGGCCTGTCGGACCTGCTCAAGGGTCAGGGCGGCATCGCCGGCCTGGCCGAGAAGTTCGGCCAGAACGGCCTGGGTGACGTGGCGGCCTCGTGGATCGGCAAGGGCGGCAACGCCGGGATCTCGGCCGAGCAGATCGCCGCTGTGCTCGGCTCGGGCCCGATCGCCGACTTCGCCGCCAAGCTGGGCATTTCGCCGGAACAGGCCAGCGAGACCCTGGCCGGTCTTCTGCCGGAAGCCGTCGATCGCCTGACTCCGAACGGCTCAGCCGAGGGCGCCGACGACCTGCTGGGCGGTCTGATGAACAACCTGCCGGGCGGCATCGGCGACGCTCTGGGCGGCCTGTTCAAGCGCTAACGACTAGGCTTCGGCCTCATAGGTGACGCCCGTCAGATAGAGACCGTCTGACGGCGCCACCGGGCCGCAGCGCGCCCGGTCCTTCGCCTCAAGCGCCTCGGCCAGATCGGACACGGCCCAGCGACCCAGCCCGACCTCGACCAGGCTGCCGGCCATCGACCGCACCTGGCGGTGCAGGAAGCTGCGCGCCTCGAACACCAGATGCACTTCTTCGCCCACGCGGCTGACGCAGGCTACGTCCAACGTCTTGACCGGGCTGGCCGATTGGCAGGCCGCGTCGCGGAAGGTGGTGAAGTCGTGCAGGCCCACCAAGGCTTGCGCCGCTGCATGCATGGCCTCGGCGTCCAGCGGCGTCTTGACGTGCCACACCCGGCCCCGATCCAGGGCCGGACGGCCGGGCCGGTTGAGGATGCGATACAGGTATTTGCGCCCGGTGGCGGTGAAGCGGGCGTGCCAGTCGTCGCTGACCGGGGCGCAATCCAGCACCGCAACCGCTTCGTGCATCAGGTGGGCGTTCAGGGCGTTCATCACCGTCCGCGCCGGCCAGGCCTTGTCCAGATCGACATGGCAGGTCTGGCCCGTAGCGTGGACGCCCGTGTCGGTGCGACCCGCGGCGGCGATGCGCACGCTCTGGCCGCTGAACGCCTTCACCGCCGCCTCGATCGCGCCCTGCACCGTCGGCTGACCCGCCTGGGCCTGAAAGCCGTTATAGGCCGAGCCGTCGTATTCGACCGTGAAACGATAGCGGGGCATTATTCTTGGGGGCCGCGGTCAGAAGGCTCCGCCTTCTCGATCCGACGCGGCCCGTCCAGCACGGTTCCAGCAGAAACCGCGAAGCCGCGCAGCATGTCCTCAGCGGATTGCGCCGCCTTGCCGGGGCGCTGCACGCGGCTCAGGCGCACGGCGCCGCTTCCGCAGGCCACGGTCAGGGCGTCGTCCAGCACCTGACCGGGCGAACCCTGCCCGTCCGCCAGAGCCGACATCACGACCTTGATCCGCACGGGCTCGCCGTCGGCTTCGACCTCAAACCAGGCGCCCGGGAAGGGCGACAGGCCGCGAATGTGGGCGTCCACCTCGGCGGCGGGACGCGCCCAGTCGATGCGGGCCTCGGCAGGGGTGATCTTCCGGGCGTAGGTGGCTTCGCCGACCTGTTCGGTCTCGGTGAAGCCGCCGCGTTCAATGGCGGCAAGAGCGCGAGGCCACAGGGCCGCGCCGAGATGCGCCATGCGCTCGGTCAGGCTGGCGGCTGTGTCGTCGGCATGGATGTCCATGACCTCGGACAGGATGATCGCGCCCTCGTCCAGACCCTCGCTCATCCGCATGATCTGGGCGCCGGTCTGGCGGTCGCCGGCCATGATGGCGCGCTGGATCGGGGCGGCCCCGCGCCAGCGCGGCAAGAGCGAGCCGTGCAGGTTGAAACAGCCCAGACGAGGGGCCTCCAGCACCTCGGGCTTGAGGATCTGGCCGTAGGCGACGACGCAGGCGGCGTCGAGGTCCAGGCTCTTGAAGACGTCGATGGCTTCCGGCGACTTCATGCTCTCGGGCGTGAAGACCGGCAGGCCCATGGCCTCGGCGAAGGCGTGAACCGGCGACGGCGTCAGCTTCTGGCCCCGGCCCTTGGGGCGCGGCGGTTGCGAATAGACGGCGACGATCTCGTGTCCCGAGGCGATCAGCTCGGCCAGCGACGGCACGGCGAAGTCGGGGGTTCCCATGAAGGCTAAGCGCATGGGCAGGCCTTTAGCCCGTGGGGCGGATTACATCCAGCGCGTATAGACGCCGCCGCCCTCGTCCCACTCGCCGCCCGCGTCGAGCGCATCGTCGAAATCAAGCAGGCGGTCCAGCAGCAGGCCCGCCACCACGCCGACGGCGGCGACGGCGACGATGGTGGCCAGGCTGGCGGCGCCGACCTTCTGGTTGCGAGTCAGGCGACGACGACCGCGCGGGTCGATGATCGTGGTCTTGCGGGCCATCAGGCGGCGAGCCTTGCGTTCTTCTTGACCTTGGCGACAGCCCGTTCGCGGCGCAGGCGCGACAGGTGGTCGATGAAGAGAACGCCGTTCAGGTGATCCAGTTCGTGCTGGAAGCAGACGGCGTAGAGGCCCTCGATCTCTTCCTCGATCTCCTGGCCCGAGTAATCCAGGTAGCGGACGCGGATGCGGGCCGGGCGCTCGACGGCGTCATAATATTCCGGCACCGACAGGCAGCCCTCTTCGTAGGAGAAGAGCTCGTCCGAGGCCCAGATCACTTCCGGGTTGACGAAGTAGCGCGGGTTGCGGCGCGCCAAGGCGTCTTCCTCGGTTTCCGGTTCGTCCGGCTGGCCCTCGACGACCTTGTCGCCCAGATCCATGACCACGACGCGCTTCAGCTCGCCGATCTGGGCGGCGGCAAGGCCGATGCCCGGCGCGGCGTACATGGTCTCCAGCATGTCGTCCATGAGCGCTCGCAGCTCATCGGTCACGCCGCCCTCAACGGGCGGGGAGACAGCCTTGAGGATCGCCAGATCGGCGGCGTTGTCGATGGTCAGGATGCGACGAATAGCCATGGCCCGCAGGTAGGGTGAGAAGGCTCCAACGTCAAGAATTACCGAGTGCGGCGCTTGGTCTTGCCCCGATCCTGGCCTCGCGCCCACTCGGCGCCGAAACGGTCTCAGGTCACCGGCAGCGGGCGCGGCTTACGATCAGAGTCGATGGCCACATAGGTGAAGACGCCCTCGGTCACGCGCACCGATTGGGCCTCGGGCTGACCGCGCGAACGCTTCCAGGCCTCGACATGGACGCGGATCGAGGTGCGGCCCGTGTGGATCACCTTGGCGTAGGTCGAGACCTCGTCGCCGACCGAGACCGGCTGATGGAAGACCATGCCGTCCAGGGCCACGGTGGCGCAGCGGCCATTGGCGCGCTCGAAGGCCGGGGTGGCCCCCGCGAGGTCCATCTGGGCCAGCAGCCAGCCGCCGAAGATGTCGCCCTCGGGGTTGGTGTCGGCGGGCATGGCGATGACGCGGCCGACAGGCTGGCCTTCGGGAAGCTGGGCGGAAATCTTGTCGGCGTCGGTCACGGGCGGGCCTTGAGGAGTCTTGGGGAGAAGACCTCTCCATGCGCCTCCCGCTCGCCCGCATCAAGGCCGCTATCCGCGCGGTCGCAGCCGATCCATCAGCCCCTGAAGCCCCTGCCGTTCCGCCACCGGCGAGCGCCACAGCTCGCCCGCCCGCGCCCGTTCGCGCGCGGCGTCAAACAGTCGCTGCATCGTGGCGGTGTCGAAGCTAAGCATCCCGCCCTGATCCGGAGCGTCGGGGATGGAGGCCACGCTGATCGGCAGGCCCTGCGCCGCGCAGAAGGTTGTCGCCGTTCCCAAGGCCTGGCGATAGGAGAACCGCAGCATGGCGTCGAAGCTGCGGCTCAGCACCGCCGCCACATTGGGAGCCGTGGTGCGCGGGGCGGGCTCCAGCACTGTATTGACCAGGACATGCACTCGCCCCCGCTGCAGCCGTCGCCCCAGCCGGTTCCAGCGCAGCAGGCCCTCGGGCATCAGGAACAGGGGCGCGGCGACGCCGCCGTCGACGTGCATCTCCTCGAACTTGCCGCCCTCGAACTCGCAAGGAATGCGGCGCGGCGGGAACAGGCCCGGCAGGCTGGCCGAGGCGGCCAGAACCTCGCGAAACAAAGCCACGGCCGGCTCGCCGCCGTGCGCGGCGATGGCCCCCATGTCCCAAATGCTGGACCTCTGGCTGTCCAGATCGGTCGGCGCCACCAGCAATCGCCGCCCGCGCGCATGCGCAGCCGCCACCGCGTCGATCAGGGCCTCATCGACAAAGGGATGAATCAGGGCGTCCAGAGCCTCGCCCTGGAACAGGCCGCCGGTGAAGGTCGAGGCCAGACGGCGCAGGCTCAGCAGGTCCGCCGCATGGCCCCCGACATAGGCGTCGGCCAGACGCTCGTCCCAGGAGGGCCCCAGAAAGGCGAAGGGGGCGATCAGGGCGCCGGTGCTGACCCCGGTCACTAGGGCGAACTCGGGCCGCGCCCCCGCCTCGGTCAGGCCGACC
>JALAGW010000181.1 GCA_022712235.1 Brevundimonas sp.
GCGGTGCTGACAACGCGGCTGCTGGTCACGGCGCCCGGTCTGTCGGCGCAGAGCGTTGCGGCGGCCATCGACGGCTATCCCGCCGCAGACATACCGACGCGGCATCTGGGCAAGGGAATCTATTTCCGCCTGACGGGGCCTGCGCCGTTCAATCGTCTGATCTATCCGCCGCCCATCGCCGGGGCGCTGGGCACCCATTACCGCAAGGATCTGGGCGGGCAGGGGGTGTTCGGGCCGGACCTGGCCTATGTGGAGGTCGAGGACTATTCGGTCGATCCGGCCAAGGCCGATGAGTTCGCCCATTACATTCGCCGGTTCTGGCCGGGCGTGACAGTCGAGCGCCTGACGCCCGACTATGCCGGCATCCGACCCAAGATTCACGGACCGGGCGAAGCGCAGCCGGACTTCCAGCTTCATGGCCGTGAGCATCACGGCATTGACGGCCTGATGGCCCTGTTCGGGATCGAGAGCCCAGGCCTGACCAGTTCCCTGGCCATAGGCGAGGCTGTGGCCGAGGCGCTGTGCAAGGCATGAGCATGACCGAACGCGAGAAGATGCTGGCCGGGTTGAGCTATGACCCCGGCGATCCCGAGCTGGTCGCGGGACGGGCGAGGGCGGTCAGTCTGACCATGCGGATCAATCAGGAGCCGGATCGCGAGAAACGGCGTGCGCTGGTCAATGAACTGGTTCAAGCGAGCGACGTGCGCGCGGCGATCATGCCCGGCTTCTTCTGCGACTATGGCGACAATATCCGCTTTGGCGCGCGGGCCTTTGTGAACGCCAACAGCGTCTTTCTGGATTGCGCCGAGATCACCATCGGCGACGACTTCCAGTGCGGCCCCGGCGTGCAACTGCTGACGCCGGAACACCCTCTGGATGCGGCGGAGCGGCGTTCCGGCGTGGAAAGCGCCCGGCCGATCCGTATTGGCGACGACGTCTGGATCGGCGGCGGCGCCATCGTCCTGGCGGGCGTGACGGTGGGCGATCGCGTCGTCATCGGTGCAGGGGCGGTCGTGACGAAGGACGTGCCGTCCGATGTGGTCGTCGTCGGCAATCCCGCTCGCGTGGTGAAAAACCTGCCGCGCGAGATCTAGTCGAAGGCGGTCAGCGGGATCGAGACCAGGCTGAATGGCAGAACCGGGTCGCCGGAACCGCGTCGGTTCAACTGACTGTTGGCGACGATCAGTTGGTCGCCGCGAACCGCCACGGTTGCGGGCCAGGCCAGTTCGTCCGGCTTGATGCGTTTTCTTTCGACGGCGGTCAGGAGGTCGGGCGATAGGTCCAGCGCCACGACTTCGCCGGCCGATTGCCGCACCAGGAAGAGGCGTTGTGCGATCAGGGCCAGGCCGTCGCCGCCGTCCAGTGCAGAAGCGCCGGCGTCGATGGCGGCGATCTCACGCGTGTGGGTGTCGATGCGGAACAGTCGTCCGGTCTTCATCAGGACCACGATCAGATAGCGACCGTCAGGCGTGGCGACGATGCCGTTCAGGTTGGGCTCTTCACCATACTCCAGCACCGTCCCCTCGAATGACAGCCAGGGCTCCAGAACCGCGTCGGCGACTGAATCTCGGGCGACGCGCCACAGCACGGGGCGCAGGGTGTCGGTGAAATAGGCGGCGTCGGAGGTCAGCGCGACATCGTTGATCAGCCAGGGGCCTTCCGGCGTAGTGAAGCGCGCCAGTCGCTGGCCGGTGGTGATGTCGACGACATGCATCGACCCGGTTCGCGCTCCGGCCACCCACAGGCGTCCCTGTCCGTCGGCCTTCAGGCCCAGCGCGACCGAGACCGGCCTGGCCGGCGGCGAATCACCCAGGTCGAGCGGATCGGCGACCTGCACGACAGCACCCGTTTCGGGATCAACACGGAAGACCACGCCTGTATTGGCGCTGTTCGTGTAGATGGCGCCGCTTGCGGGATCGACCGTCACCCCCTCGGGATAGGCGGCGGCTTCGGGCAGGGGCAGAACTCTCGCATCTGTCTGCGCCAGCGCTGGCGTGCAGGCCAAGAGTGCGCCAAACATCGCGCTTGCGGCCAGGTGCGTCGTCCACAGTTTGCGCATTTCATTCTCCGTGACATCGGTGTCATGACCTTGCCGCAGCAAGTCCGGGACCGCTAGGGCGAGGCGGCTGGCCGATTGTCACAGCACGGCTTGAAATCGGTTGCGGCTTCATGCATAAGCCCGCCCTCGCGTGGCGGCTCTTATCGGGGGGCCGCCGCTGTTGTTTTCGCGTCTTCACGGCGCACCGACTTAGAGATTGAGACGGACATGGCCGTTCCGAAGCGCAAAGTATCCCCCACGCGTCGCAACATGCGTCGTGCACACGACGCCCTGGGCGCCAACACCTATGTGGAAGACAAGGACACCGGCGAGCTGCGCCGTCCGCACCACATCGACCTGAAGACCGGCATGTACAAAGGCCGTCAGGTCATGACGCCGAAGGAAGACTAAGGTCTTCACGACGGTCCCGGCTTCGGCCGGACGATAGAATTCAGCGGCGCGCGATGACATCGCGCGCCGTTTTCGTGCGTTATGTGCGGCGAAGCTGAACCCTTGGAGCGCTCCGCATGATCCGCAACGCCGTCCTCAGTTCCGTCGCCCTGCTGGCCCTGGCCGCCTGCAACGCCCCCGAGGCCGCCAAGACGACGGAGGCAAAGGCCCCCGAATCAGTCGCTTCGGCGGTAGCGCCCGACGCCGCCTCGAGTCCCGTGCTGACGCCCCAGGGCTATGGGCCTTTGAAGATCGGCATGACCCAGGCCGAGGTGGACGCCGCGGTCGGTCCGCCGCCCGCGAACGCCGCCGAGGCCGAGCCCTCGGAATGTCGCCAATATCACCCGCCGCGCGCGCCTGAGGGCCTTTTGGTCATGACGGAGAAGGGCGTGCTGACGCGCCTGACGGCGATCGGGGGCTCAAGCGTCAAGACGGCGGACGGCGTGGGCGTCGGCTATGACGGCGAGCAACTGAAGACAAAATACGGCGCGACGGCTCGGTTCAGTCCGCACAAGTATGTCGCGGCTCCCGCCGGCTATCTGACCGCCTGGACCGGCGCCGACCATTTGTCGGACGCCTACGTGTCCGATCCTGCCGCGCGCGGTCTGGTGTTCGAGATTGGCCGCGACGGCAAGGTCGCCTTCATCCATGCGGGCGGGCCCAGCATTCAGTATGTCGAAGGCTGCAGCTGACGCCGTGACGAAGGAAGGCGCGCCGCCGGTTGGCGATTCGGCAGCGGCTGGTCTAAACCGGGAGCAGAACTTCTCCTCCTGACAGAGCGCCTTCCACATGACCGACATCGCCGACATCGTCGCCCGCCAGATCATCGACAGCCGGGGCAATCCGACGGTCGAGGTGGACGTCACCCTGGAAGACGGCAGCTTCGGCCGCGCCGCCGTGCCCTCGGGCGCCTCGACCGGCGCCCACGAGGCGGTCGAACTGCGGGACGGCGACATGGACATGTGGGGCGGCAAGGGCGTCCAGAAGGCGGTCGACGCCGTCAACGGCGAAATCTTCGACGCCCTGTCCGGCATGGACGCCGAGGACCAGCGCCGTCTGGACGAGGCCCTGATCGAGCTGGACGGCACCGACAACAAGGGACGTCTGGGCGCCAACGCCATCCTGGGCGTCTCCCTGGCTGCGGCCAAGGCCAGCGCCATCAGCTCGAACCTGCCGCTGTATCGCTACATCGGCGGCGTCTCGGCCCGCGTCCTGCCGACTCCGATGATGAATATCATCAACGGCGGCGCTCACGCCGATAATCCGATCGACATTCAGGAGTTCATGATCCTGCCGACCGGCGCCGACACCTTCTCGGACGCCCTGCGCATGGGCGCTGAAATCTTTCATGCGCTGAAGAAGGCTCTGAAGGACGCGGGTCACAACACCAACGTCGGCGACGAGGGCGGCTTCGCCCCCAACCTGGCTTCGGCTGAAGAGGCTCTGGCCTTCATCACCAAGGCAGGGCAGTCGGCCGGCTATCTGGCGGGCGAGGACTTCCACCTGGGCCTCGACGTGGCCTCGACCGAGTTCTTCAAGAACGGCAAGTACGACCTGACGGGCGAGGGCAAGTCCTTCGACGCCGACGGCATGGTCGGCTACCTGGCCGATCTGGTCGAGCGCTTCCCCATCGTCTCGATCGAGGACGGCTGCGCCGAGGACGACTTCGACGGCTGGAAGCTGCTGACGGATCGTCTGGGCGACCGCGTTCAGCTGGTCGGCGATGACTTGTTCGTGACCAACCCGCGCCGTCTGGCCGCCGGCATCGGCGAGGGCCTGGCCAATTCCATCCTGATCAAGGTCAACCAGATCGGCACCCTGTCCGAGACCCTGGACGCCGTCGATATGGCCCACCGCGCCGGCTACACCTCGGTGATGAGCCACCGTTCGGGTGAAACCGAGGACTCGACCATCGCCGATCTGGCCGTCGCCACCAACTGCGGACAGATCAAGACCGGCTCGCTGGCCCGTTCGGACCGGACGGCCAAATACAACCAACTGCTGCGCATCGAAGAGATGCTGGGCGATCAGGCCGCCTATTTCGGCGACGGCATGCTGCTGAAATAAACCTTCTCACGAAGAAGTGCGCAGCGCCGTCTCCGACCTCGGAGGCGGCGTTCGCAATTACGGCCAAGCTACGGTTCGTTAGGCATTTTCGGTCAGGATCAGGAAACCGTGTTCACGCTCAGAAGGAGCGTCAGTCGTGCCCGAGCAGATGAAGCCCTATCTTCCGTCCGCGTTTCTGCTGTTCCTGATCGTCTATCTGGGCGTTCAGGCCCTGACCGGGCAACGCGGCCTGCTGAGCGGGGGCGAGCGCGATGCGCTTCTCGCCAAACGGGAGGCGCAGTTGGCTCACCTGACCGAGCAGCGCCGGGATCTGGAAGTTCGCGTGCGTTATCTGCGGACCGAGAGTCTTTCAAAGGACCTGCTGGAAGAGCGGGCGCGGGCGGTGCTCGGCTTTGCCGATCCGCGTGACTACGTAGTTCGCCTGAGCGCTCCTGTCGTGCGCAACCCTGACGCGATCCGCACCTCCTGAACTATTGTTACAGCTTGACCGGCTCGCTTTGCGTTTCGGGAACGAAGGCTGCTAAAGCCCCTTTCCGTAACGATAAGAGTCCCTGACAATCGGGGCGCAGCCGGGAGATGCCGGATGGCGAAAGCCGCCGCTCAGAAATCCTCGTCCAGCACGGGCGACACCAAGATTCCGAACACGCCTCAGGCTTCGAAGGAAGACCTGCTGCGCTTCTACCGCGAGATGGTCCTCATCCGCCGCTTCGAAGAGCGCGCGGGCCAGCTTTACGGCATGGGCCTGATCGGCGGTTTCTGCCACCTCTACATCGGCCAGGAAGCCGTGGCGGTGGGCGTTCAGGAGAGCGTCAAGCAGGGCTACGACAAGATCATCACCGGCTACCGCGACCACGGCCACATGCTGGCCGCGGGCATGGACCCGAACGCCGTTATGGCCGAGTTGACCGGTCGCATCGGCGGCTCGTCCAAGGGCAAGGGCGGTTCGATGCACATGTTCGACGTGCCGACCGGCTTCTATGGCGGTCACGGCATCGTCGGCGCCCAGGTGGCCCTGGGCACCGGCCTGGCCTTCGCCGGGAAGTATCGTGGCGATGACTCGGTGGCCTTCGTCTACTTCGGCGACGGCGCCTCGAACCAGGGTCAGGTCTACGAGAGCTTCAACATGGCCCAGCTGTGGAAGCTGCCGGCCATCTACATCATCGAGAACAATCAGTACGCCATGGGCACGAGCATCGAGCGCTCGTCGTCCACGACCGAGCTGTTCATGCGCGGGGCCAGCTTCGGCATTCCGGGCGAGCAGGTCGACGGCATGGACGTCCTGGCCGTCCGTGACGCCACCGCCCGCGCCGTGGCCCGCGCCCGCGCCGGCGAAGGACCCTACATTCTCGAGGTGAAGACCTACCGCTACCGCGGTCACTCCATGTCGGACCCGGCCAAGTACCGCACCAAGGAAGAGGTGGACGAGGTCAAGAAGACCCGCGATCCGATCGATCATCTGAAGATGCTGCTCGCCGCCGCCAAGGCGACCGAGGAAGAGCTGAAGGCCATCGACAACGAGGTGAAAGCCATCGTCGCCGAGGCTGTGCAGTTCGCACAGGAAAGCCCTGAGCCGGACCCGTCCGAGCTCTATACTGACGTCTACGTGGAGGCCTGAACCGTGACCGACATTCTGATGCCGGCGCTGTCCCCCACGATGGAAGAGGGCACGCTGACCAAGTGGCACATCAAGGCGGGCGACACCGTGTCGGCCGGCCAGGTGATCGCCGAGATTGAAACCGACAAGGCGACGATGGAAGTCGAAGCCGTCGATGAAGGCGAAGTGCTGGAGATCCTGGTGCCGGAAGGCTCCGAGAACGTGAAGGTCAATACGCCGATCGCCCGTCTGGCTGGCGAAGACGCCGCTCCGGCTCCTGCGCCGAAGGCCGAGGCCGCGCCCGCCGCCGCTCCGGCTGCCGCCGCAGTTTCGGCTGCGCCCAAGACGGAACTGCGCGATCCGGAAATCCCGGCCGACGCCAAGCTGGTCAAGACGACCATCCGCGACGCCCTGCGCGACGCCATGGCCGAGGAAATGCGCCGCGACGACCGCGTCTTCCTGATGGGCGAGGAAGTCGCTCAGTATCAGGGCGCCTACAAGGTCAGCCGCGATCTGCTGCAGGAGTTTGGCGACCGTCGTGTCGTCGACACCCCGATTACCGAGCACGGCTTCGCCGGTCTCGGCGTCGGCGCCGCCATGGCGGGCCTGAAGCCCATCGTCGAGTTCATGACGTGGAACTTCGGCATGCAGGCCATCGACCACGTGATCAACTCGGCTGCCAAGACCCTCTATATGTCGGGTGGTCAGATCCGCGCGGACATCGTCTTCCGCGGCCCCAATGGCGCCGCCAGCCGCGTCGGCGCCCAGCACAGTCAGGACTACTCGGCCTGGTACGCCCAGGTTCCGGGCCTGAAGGTCATCGCGCCCTATGACGCCGCCGACGCCAAGGGTCTGCTGAAGGCCGCCATCCGCGATCCGAACCCGGTCGTCTTCCTCGAGCACGAGATGATGTACGGCACCGAGTTCGACGTGCCGGAGGTCGAGGACTACGTCGTGCCGATCGGCAAGGCCAAGGTTCGCCGCGAAGGCACGGACGTCACCATTACGGCTCACAGCCGCATGGTCGGCTTCGCCCTGCAGGCCGCTGAAAAGCTGGCCGAGGAAGGCATCTCGGCCGAAGTCGTCGACCTGCGCACCCTGCGTCCGCTGGATCATGAGACCATTGTCGAGAGCGTCAAGAAGACCAATCGTCTGGTCTCGGCCGAAGAAGGCTGGGGGCCGATGGGCGTCGGCGCCGAGGTCGTGGCCCGCGTGATCGAACACGCCTTCGACTATCTGGACGCCCCGCCGCTACGCGTGCACCAGGAAGACGTGCCGCTGCCCTACGCCGCCAATCTGGAAGCCCTTTCGCTGCCCGGCGTGGACAAGATCGTTGCGGCCGTGAAGCAGGTGATGGCGTGAGCGACACGTCAAAGTTCCAAATGACGACGCCCGACAGCGTCGCGGCCGATCCGCAGGCCGTCGAAATCCTGCGGATGTGGTGGTCCAAGGACGAGCCGGTCATGTCGGTGATGCCGGCCTTCAACGACCCGATCCAGTTTGGGGAATTGCTGGCCTATGCCGCGCGGCACATGGCTCATGGCTATGCCGTGCGTCACGGTCACAATGAACGCGAAGCCTACAACCGCATTCTTCAGGGCCTTTCCCAGGTCGTGAAGGCGGACAATGTGCAGACCGTGGCCGAGCCTGTGGTCCAAGCGAAGGGGAAGGCCTGATGGACGCCGCAGCTCTGGAGCAGCGCTCCCTGCCGGTTCCCGAGGGGCTGGACGCCCCCGAGGAACAGGTCATCGAACTGGCTCGGGTCTGGTGGAATGGCACGGGACCGATCATGAACCTGCGTCCGGCGCTCGCGGAGCCCGGCAATGTGGGCGTGGTGCTTGCTGAAATGGCTTGGCTCTATTCGCACGCCTATGCCGAACACCACGGTCTGGACCGGGCGGCGGCGTTCAAGGCCATATGCGACAGCTGGGACAAATCACACGCTCAAGTGGCGCAAGCGGCAGACGTGGAGACCGCTAAATGACTGACATCCTGATGCCTGCCCTGTCCCCGACTATGGAAGAGGGCGTTCTGGCCAAGTGGCACGTCAAGGTGGGGGATGTCGTTTCCGCGGGCGACGTCATCGCCGAGATCGAGACCGACAAGGCCACGATGGAGGTCGAGGCCGTTGACGAGGGCGAAGTCACCGACATCCTGGTCGCCGAAGGCACTGAAGGCGTGAAGGTCAACACTCCGATCGCCCGTCTGAAGGACGAGGACGGCGCGGCTGCGCCCAAGCCCGCAGCCAAGGCGGAGGAGGCCCCGAAGGCTCCCGTCGCGGCTGAAGCGCCCAAGGCTGCGGCACCCGCCGCTCCGGCCCCGGTTGCGCCGAAATCGGCAGACGGCGAACGCATTTTCGCTTCGCCCCTGGCCCGCCGCATCGCCGCCCAGAACGGCGTCGATCTGAAGTCGATCAAGGGCACTGGCCCCCACGGCCGCATCGTCAAGCGCGATGTTGAAGGCGCTCCGAAGGGAGCGGCTCAACCCGCCGCCTCGACGGCGACCGCCGCCGCGACCTCGGGCATCGTCCCGCGTCAGGCCCAGTCGCTGGCCCAGATGGGCATCCCGGACGGCAGCTACGACCTGATCCCGCTGGACGGGATGAAGAAGGCCGTGGCGCGTCGTATGGTCGACAGCATCCAGAACGTCCCGCACTTCCCGCTCTTCATCGACTGCGAGATCGACCAGCTGATGGCCGTCCGCGCCAAGGTGAACAAGATGCTGGAGCCGCAGGGCATCAAGGTTTCGGTCAATGACTTCGTCATCAAGGCCGCAGCCCTGGCCCTGAAGATAGTGCCGGAGGCGAACGCCTCCTACACCCCCGAAGGCATCGCCATGCACCACAACGCCGACGTCTCGATGGCGGTGGCGATCGATGGCGGCCTGATCACCCCGATCATCAGGAAGGCCGAGACCAAGGGCCTGGCGCAGATCGCGACCGAGTCCAAGGACCTGGCCAAGCGCGCCCGCGAACGCAAGCTGAAGCCCGAAGAGTTCCAGGGCGGCACCTTCTCGGTGTCCAACCTGGGCATGTTCGGCATCAAGCAGTTCACCTCGATCATCAATGAGCCGCAGGGCTGCATCATGAGCGTGGGCGCCGGCGAGCAACGTCCGGTCGTCAAGGATGGGCAACTGGCCGTGGCCACGGTCATGACCGTGACCCTGACCTGCGATCACCGCGTGGTCGACGGCGCGACGGGCGCTCGCTTCCTGCAGGCGTTCAAGCCGCTGATCGAAGATCCCGTGGCGATGCTGGCTTAAGGGAGGAGAGGGGTCATGACTTCGGTTTATGACTTCTCCGCCCGCGCCATCGACGGCACGGACGTGACGCTGGACCGCTATCGCGGTCAGGCGCTGCTGATCGTCAATACGGCGTCCAAGTGCGGCTTCACCGGTCAGTATGACGGGCTGGAGAAGCTGCACCGCGATTTCGCCGACGCGCCGTTCCAGGTTCTGGGCTTTCCCTGCAATCAGTTCGGCCAGCAGGAGCCGGGCAGGGCGGCGGAAATCGCCGCCTTCTGCGCCACCAGCTTCGACGTCAGCTTCCCCCTGTTTGACAAGGTGGAGGTCAACGGACCGAACCGGCACCCGCTCTACGCCTGGCTGACCCGGCAGAAGCGCGGCTTCCTCGGCTCCCAGGCCATCAAGTGGAACTTCACCAAGTTCCTGACCGACCGCGAAGGCCGCGTCGTCGCGCGCTATTCGCCCCAGACTGAACCCTCGGCCATCAAGGCCGACATCGAGAAGTTGATCTGACCATGGCTGCTGAATTCGATCTCGTCGTCATCGGTTCGGGCCCCGGCGGTTACGTCGCGGCGATCCGCGCCAGCCAGCTGGGCCTGAAGGTCGCCATCGTCGAGCGCGAGAACCTGGGCGGCATCTGCCTGAACTGGGGCTGCATCCCGACCAAGGCCCTGCTGAAGTCGGGCGAGAAGTTCGAGAGCCTGAGCCACCTCAAGGAATACGGCCTGTCGGCGACGGGCGCCTCCTTTGACTTCGACGCCATCATCCAGCGCTCGCGCGGGGTCGCGGCGACGATGAACAAGGGCATTGGCTTCCTGATGAAGAAGAACAAGATCGAGGTGATCGAGGGTTCGGCCACGCTCGAGAAGGGCGCTGTGGCTCCCAAGGTGGTCGTCGCCCTGAAGGCCGGCGGCACGCGCGCCATCGAAGCCAAGACCGTCATGCTGGCCGTCGGCGCCCGCGCCCGCGCCCTGCCGCAGATCGGTCTGGAAGCGGACGGCGACAAGATCTGGGCCTACCGCGACGCCCTGGCCCCCAAGAAACTGCCCAAGACCTTCGTCGTCATCGGCTCGGGCGCCATCGGCATCGAGTTCGCCAGCTTCTATCGCGCCCTGGGCGCTGAAGTGACCGTGGTGGAAGCCGTCGACCGCATCATGCCGGTCGAGGACGAAGAGGTCTCCAAAGCCGCTCAGAAGTCGTTCGAGAAGCGCGGCATCAAGTTCAAGGTCGGCGCCAAGGTGACCAAGGTGTCCAAGGATTCCAAGGGCGTGAAGGTCGCTGTTGAAGTGAACGGCAAGGCCGAGACGCTTGAGGCCGAGGTCTGCATCTCGGCCGTCGGCATCACCGCCAACACCGACGGCATCGGTCTGGAGGCGCTGGGCGTCGAACTGGACCGCGGCCACATCAAGACCGACAGCCACTGCCAGACCAACGTCAAGGGCCTGTACGCCATCGGCGATTGCGCCGGCGCGCCCTGGCTGGCGCACAAGGCGTCGCACGAAGGCATCCACGCCGCCGAGCATATCGCCGCCTACAAGACCCCGAACGTCCATTCGCCCATCGCTGGCTGCACTTACGCCCAGCCACAGGTCGCTTCGGTCGGCGTCACCGAGCAGGGCGCGCGCGCCGAGAAGCGCGAGGTCAAGATCGGCCGCTTCCCATTCCGCGTGAACGGCAAGGCCGTGGCGGCTGGCGAGGTCGACGGCTTCGTCAAGGTCATCTTCGACGCCAGGACCGGCGCCCTGATCGGCGCCCACATGATCGGCCACGAAGTGACCGAGATGATCCAGGGCTACGTCACCGCCATCACCATGGAGGCGACCGAGGAAGACATCCACGGCATCGTCTATCCGCACCCAACCATGTCCGAAGCCATGCACGAGGCGGCTCTGGACGCCTATGGACGCGTGATCCACATCTGATGTGGTTGTTAGAATTTCTGAACTGTGGCTAAGAGAACGACCTCCTAGTCACGGTTCGGAAGTTCCATGATCGTCGCGCCTGATGTCCTTGGCCTGATCGGCAATACGCCTCTGGTGCGCCTCAAGCGCGCGTCCGAGCTGACGGGCTGCGAGATCCTCGGCAAGGCCGAGTTCATGAACGTGGGCGGTTCGATCAAGGACCGCGCGGCGCTCAGCATCATCAGAAAAGCGCGGGCGTCGGGCGCCTTGAAGCCTGGCGGCGTCATCGTCGAGGGCACGGCGGGCAATACCGGCATCGGCCTGGCCCTGGTCGGGGCGGCCCTGGGCCATCCGGTCGTCATCGTCATGCCGCGCAGCCAGACGGACGAGAAGAAGCGTGCGGTGCGTTTGCACGGCGCCCGTCTGATCGAGGTCGATCCGGCGCCCTTCGCCAGTCCGAACCACTTCGTCGCCTATTCCCGCCGTCTGACGGAGGAACTGAACGAGAGCGAGCCCCACGGCGCCTTCTACGCCGATCAGTTCGACAACCTGGCCAACCGCGAAGCCCACTATGAAGCCACGGCGCCGGAAATCTGGAAGCAGACGGACGGGAATATCGACGGCTTCATCTGCGCCGCCGGTTCGGGCGGCACCCTGGCGGGATGTGCCGCCTATCTGCGCGAGCAGAAGCCCGAGATCGCTATCGGCTTGGCCGACGTGCCGGGCGCCGCCCTCTACAGCTGGTTCACCGAGGGCGTGCTGAAGGGCGAAGGCAGTTCGATCACCGAGGGGATCGGGGTCAATCGCATCACCGGCAATCTGGACGGCCTCAAGGTCGATCATCCCTATCGGATCGAGGATGCGGAGTTCTTGCCCATCCTGTTCGACCTGGTGAAGCACGAGGGCCTGTCGCTGGGCCCGTCCAGCGGGGTCAATATCGCCGGCGCCATTCGCATGGCGCGTGATCTGGGACCCGGCAAGACCATTGTCACCGTCCTGTGCGACGCTGGGCAGCGCTATTCCAGCAAGGTCTATGATCCCGCCTTCCTGACGGCGCGCGGCCTGCCGACGCCGGAGTGGCTGAACCGATGAGCCGCAAGAAGGAAGCCTCCGTCGACAGCCGCATCCCGCCCCTGAACGCCCTGAAGGCCTTCGAGGCCGCCGCGCGCCGCCTGAACATCACCCGCGCGGCCGAGGAGCTGTCGGTCACGCCCGGCGCCATCAGCCAGCAGATCCGCATTCTGGAGGAACATGCCGGCGCGCCACTGTTCCATCGCGAGGGGCGCCAGATCGCCCTGACCGACCTGGGCGCCGAGCTTTATCCGCTGCTGCATGACGGCTTCGACTATCTGAAGCGGGCGGGCGATCTGCTGTATCGCCCTGACCGTCGCCATGCCCTGGCGGTCAGCGTGCCGCCGTCCTTCGCCGCCAAGTGGCTGGCGCCGCGCATCGCCCGGTTTGCAGCGGCCCACCCGGAGGTCGAGGTCTGGATGTCGGCTGACATGCGGCTGGCGGACGTTGGCGGCGGGCGCGTGGACGTGGCCGTCCGCTATGGTCGGGGAGACTATTCCGGCGTGCGATCCGAGCGCCTGCTGTCGGCCGACGTGACCCCGGTATGCAGTCCGGCCTTGCTGACGGGGGGCAAGGCGCTGAGACGTCCGACCGATTTGGCGCAACATGTCCTGATCCACCTGCGCGCAGGTGAACTGGAAGAACCACGGCCTGACTGGGCGGCCTGGCTGAAGGCGCGTGGCGTCGAGGACGTCGACGCCACGATCGGACCGCGTTTTGATCAGACAGCCCTTGCGATCGAGGCGGCTGCACATGGTCAGGGGGTGGCCTTGGCGCCCTATGCCTTTGTGGCTGATGATCTGACTTCGGGTCGGCTGGTCGCGCCGTTCGCCGACGGCGCATTGGCCACCGAGATGGCCTATCATGTCCTGACCCGGCGCAGCGGGGTGTCTGAACCGGCCCGCGCCTTCGTCCGCTGGATGAAGGCAGAGGTTCAGGCGGCGGAGCAGCGGGTGGACGACCTCTGATCGGATCAGTGGAAGTCCCGCGAGCCCGGCAGGATGCGCACGTCGCGCGGGTGCCGGTGCGGCGGATGGCGCGGCGGTTGCGGGTGGGCGATGATGTCGGCGCGGGCCAACTGCACATTGGTCTCATGGTCTTCTGACAGGCGGGACAGTTCGGCGCTGCGGTCGATGACGCGGCGGGCGACGACGTGGACGACGCCTTCGGGGCTCTTCTCGACAAGGCCTTCGATCTGCATCAGGCGGGCGCCCATGATCTCGCGCCGGAACTGGTCCAGCATCCGCGCCCAGAGGACGACGTTGGTGATGCCGGTCTCGTCCTCCAGGGTGACGAAGACGGCGTTGCCCTTGCCCGGTCGCTGACGCACCAGGACCACGCCGGCGACCTGCACCAGGGAGCCGCCGCGCTTGGCTTCGGTTTCGGCGCAGGTCAGGACCCGCTCGGCGGCGAAGACGGGGCGCAGGATGGCCATGGGGTGGGCCTTCA
>JALAGW010000182.1 GCA_022712235.1 Brevundimonas sp.
AAGGCGCATTAGGCAGAGGCCGCCACCATTCCGCGCATCCTGCCATAGTTTTATTCGGCTGTGATCAACAACAACTATGCGCTGGACGCCGGACTGAAGCCCAAGACCGACGCTCTGACGCTGGAAGGCGCCGATAGCCCCTATGTGAACTATCTGGTGGCGCGCCCCGATAACCAGAACGACCCGCGCGTTCAGGCCCTGGCTACCGCCCTGCGCAGCCAGGCAGTCAAGGATTTCATCGCCAGGAAATACGACGGTGCGGTAATACCGGCGGCTTAAGCCGCCGAAGCCGTCGTCGCGAGCGCGGCCTCGCTGGGTGTCGGGACCTGAATGGCCGCCGTGATCGGGCGGCCGGTTGCCTAGGCGATCAGTTCGGCGGTCTTGCCTTCGATGGCGGCCTCCAGACGCGCCAGAAACTCGTCTTTCGATAGGCCGGTCGGGATGGGTTCGAGGAATTCCAGGGTCGCGGTTCCCGGCGTTTTGCGCGCTTCTTCCTGTGGCCAAAACAGGCCGAGGTTGGTGGCCAGGGGCACGACCGGCATGTCGAAGTCGCGATACATGTGCCAGACGCCGGAGCGATAGCGGAACTTCTCGCCGACCTTGGCCAGGTGACCCTCGGGGTAGATCAGGATCTTGCGGCCTTCCTTGTGGGCGTCGGCGGCTCGTGCCTTGAGCGCCGCGCGGGCGGTGTGTCCGCCACAACTGTTGACGACGATGGCGCCCAGCTTCCTCAACACCGTCCCCAGCAACGGGAATTTTTCAAGATGGTCGCCGGTGACGAAGGCCAGGTCGTCGAACTGGTCGTAGGTGGCGAAGCCGTCGCCCCAGCTCTGGTGCTTGGAGGCGACGATGAAAGCGCCTTGAGGCAGGCGTTCCTTGCCGCGCACCTGTAATCGAATGCCGGCGAAAAAGGCCATGGCTTGCACCATGCGGCGCACGTAGCGTCGAATGATCCAGCTGGTCGCGCGTCGTCCGGGCGCGAGGGCGGCGAAGGCCGCCGCCAGACAATAGACGATGGACAGAATCCAGTAGGCGACGTTGAAAGCGAAGCTTCTCATCCCGCCGTTATGACACGGCGTGGGGGCGATTCAGCAAGGGCTTTAGGGGCGGAGACTCTCAGGCTGCGGCTTGCGTCATCAATTCGGCGTTGGTGACGCAGTTGCGGCCTCCGCGCTTGGAGGCGTAGAGGGCCTCGTCGGCGCGTTCCAGCACCCCGAGAGCGGTTTCACCGGGGCGACGCTCGGCGAAGCCGACCGAGATGGTCACGGCGCCCAGATCGTCATTGGTGGAGCGCCGACGCAGCGAGCGCGAACCGATCTCTTCGCGGATGGCGTTCAGGGCGGCCTCGACGGTGCCGGGGGTTTCGCCGGGGAAGATGACGGCGAACTCTTCGCCGCCGTAACGGGCGGCGACGCGCGGGGCGCGCGAGATACGACCCAGGACACTAGCGACGTAACGCAGAACCTGATCGCCGGTCTGATGACCCCAAGTGTCGTTGAAGCGCTTGAAATGATCGATGTCGACGATGGCCAGGGTCAGGGGCTTGCCCTCGACCTCGGCCTCTTCGCAGAGGCGGGCGATCTGTTCGTCAAAGGTCTTGCGGTTGGCCAGGTTGGTCAGGGCGTCCGTCATGGCGTCGCGACGGACCTGCTCCAGATGTTCACGCAGGCGGACGACTTCCCGGTTTGAAGACTCCAGGCGTTTTTCGAGGGCCGACGTGTGGCTCTGGACCTTGCGGGTGGCAGTGGACAAGGTGCTGACAATGGCCGTCAGGTCTGTCGGGCCATCGGCGTGCTGCATCTTCGCCGAGGCGGTGCTCAGGGTCTCGCCATAGGCGGTCTGGGTCTTGCGGGCGTTGTCGATGGCCTCGGCCACGGCGGCGAGCTCGCGGTTCAGAACAGCGCCGACGTCGCGAATTTCCTCGGACAGGCGACCGCGCGGCAGGAATTCAGCCGCCAGCATTTCCGCAGTTGCATCGGTGAAGGGCGCGTCGCCGGCCAGAAGTCGCTGGAGCTCACGGCCCAGCGGACCTTCGGGGTCGCTGACGTAGTGGAGCCATAGCTCGAAATTCAGCGGCGTCGGCCAGACGGAAGCCTGCTGCATGGCGTCCACGATGCGGTGCGCCAATGCATAAGCCTCCGGCCCTCGAAGGGCGGTTTCGACCTGCGCCGTCATTCTGATTTCTCGCGCCCCTAATTCTTAGTAGGGGAACACTAGAACACCGATCCGTAATGAGCGGTTAAACCGGAGGCCGAGGCCTCCGTTGTTAGTCCTGGAAGACGACCGGGCGGCGCAGGAAGGCCGGGATGTCGTCGCCGAAACCGCCACTGGCGGCGCGCAGGGGCTGATCCTTCTGCGACTCGGATTTACGGGCGTCCCGCGGCGCCTGGTCGCGATTGCGATCGCGGCGCTGGGAGGCGGGCTTGGCCGGAATATCGACCTCGATGTCGGCGACGACTTCGGGCGCTGCGACGGCAATAGCCTCGACGGCTTCCGACTTGGTCGAGCGGCGGCTGCGCGAGCGGCTCGGGGCATCCTCGGCGGTGTCTTCCGCCTTGGGCGCGGCGCGGGCGATGGGTTCCATCGAGGCGACGTTATCGCTCTTGGGGATCGGGCGCGGGCGATCGCTGCGGCTACGTCCACGTCCCTTGGAATCGTCGCTGCGCGGGCGGTCCTTGATGGCGGCGAAGTCGATGCCTTCCAGCGTCAGCTCTTCCGGGGCCATCTTGATGAGCTTCAGCACCTTATCCAGCGACTTGTCGTCGGACGGGGTGACGATCATGTAAGCCTCGCCCTTGCGGCCGGCACGACCGGTGCGGCCGATGCGGTGGACGTAGTCGTCGGCGTGGTGCGAGACGTCGTAGTTGAAGACGTGGCTGACGTCAGGGATGTCCAGACCGCGTGCGGCGACGTCGGAGGCCACCAGGATCTTCAGGTCGCCGGCGCGGATGTCGGCCAGGGTCTTCATCCGCAACGCCTGGTCCAGCTCACCGTGGATCGGCGCGGCGTCGAAGCCGTGCGTCTTCAGCGACTTGGCGACGATATCGACCTCAGACTTGCGATTGCAGAAGACGATGCCGGTCTTGACGTCTGACCGCTCGATCAGGGCGCGCAGGGCGGTGCGCTTGGCCTTGGGGTCGCTGGTCGGGATGCGGACCAGATATTGGGTGATGGTGTCGGCGGTCATGGCCGGACGCGAGGCCTCGATCCGGGTCGGATCCTTGAGGAACTGCGTGGTCAGGCGCGTGATCTCGGGCGGCATGGTGGCCGAGAAGAACAGGGTCTGGCGCTTGGGCGGCGTCAGCTTGAAGATGCGTTCGATGTCGGGGATGAAGCCCATGTCGAGCATGCGGTCGGCTTCGTCGATGACCATCATCTCGACGCCCGTCAGCAGGATCTTGCCGCGTTCGAACAGGTCCAGCAAACGACCCGGCGTGGCGATCAGGACGTCGACGCCCTTGTTCAGAAGGGCCACCTGGTCGCCCATGGACACGCCGCCGATCAGCAGAGCCCAGCTCAGCTTGGTGCCCTTGGCGTATTTGGCGAAGTTCTCGGCGACCTGGTCGGCCAGTTCGCGGGTCGGCGCCAGGACCAGGGCGCGCGGCATGCGGGCGCGGGCGCGGCCCGAGCCGAGTCGGTCGATCATCGGCAGGGTGAAGGCGGCGGTCTTGCCGGTGCCGGTCTGGGCGATGCCCAGGACGTCGCGGCCGGCCAGGGCCACCGGGATGGCGGAGGCCTGAATGGGAGTGGCTTCGGTGTAGCCCGTATCGGCGACCGCTTGCAGGGTCGTGGCCGAGAGGCCCAGCTTGGTGAATTCTGTCATGTAACCTTGAGGACGGAGGAAACGTCGTAACGTCTTCAGCTTACGGAACCGCCCCTCGTGGGCGAGTGGGCGGCGCGCATCGCCAGTCCTATCCCGAGCCTGCGGCGGTATATGGAAACCCCTACGCCTCAGTCAAGTATTTCCGTTCGGGAACCAGGCGGTTGGCAAAGCCTTACAGGTCTGTAATGTCGCCTTGGGGAAGGGAAGGGTTGTCGTATGCGTATGAAAACGCTTGCGTTCGCCTTGGCGGCCTGTTGCGCGACAGCGCAGCCGGCCCAGGCGGAAATGGAAAACGCTTTCGGTAATACCGTGATTTCCCACTATCCAGATGGAGCATGGGTGAAGCACTGGTTCGATCGCGACGGCAGCTATCGCGCCTCATTTTCGGACGGGCGCCGGTTGACCGCGCGTTGGGCGATCGAGGGCGAGCGGGTCTGTCTGAACGGTATCAGGCCGCGGATGCTGCTGTCGCGGTTCTGCACGGCGATGGTGGAGGCGTCGGTGGGCCAAACCTGGCCTGGACGTGATCCGCTGGGGCGAAGGGTTCGGAACGAATTGGTGGCCGGACGCTAAGCCCTCCCGATCCGCTGAGCGGATCGGGCGGGCTTAGCGATCTTACTCGGCGTCAGCCGTCTTCTTGGGCGCGGCCTTCTTGGCAGCTGGCTTTTTGGCGGCAGGCTTCTTGGCCGCCGGCTTCTTCTCGGTAGCGGCCTTGGCTGGAGCCTTCTTGGCGGCAGGTTTCCTGGCCGCAGCGGCCTTCTTCTTCGGCGCCGCGCCGGCCTTGGCGGCCAGTAGGGGCAGGGCGGCTTCCAGTGTCAGGTCCTCGGGCGTGACGCCCTTGGGCAGGGTGGCGTTGATCTTGCCCCATTTGACATAGGGGCCGAAACGTCCGGCCATGACCTGAACGGGGGCCTCGTCCTCAGGGTGAGCGCCCAGTTCCTTGAGCGGCGCCGTGGCCGAGCCGCGACCGGGACGACCCGCCCGCTTTTCCGCCAGCAGGGCGACGGCGCGGTTGATCCCGACTTCGAACACCTCGTCGATGTCGGAGACATTGGCGTAGGTGCCGGCGTGCAGGACGAACGGGCCGTAACGGCCCAGGCCCGCCGTGATCATCTTGCCGTCCTCGGGGTGAGGGCCGACCTCGCGCGGCAGGGCCAGCAGGCGCAGGGCCTGTTCCAGCGTCAGCGACGCGGGGCTCCAGCCCTTGGGCAGGGACGAGCGTTTGGGCTTTTCCTCGCCCGGCGGCGTGGTTTCGACATAGGGGCCGAAACGACCGATCTTGAGCTGAACCGGCTGGCCGGTCGCCGGATCGACGCCCAGGTCGCGGTCGCCGCCGTCCGCGCCGCCTTCGGCGCCGTCAGGCGAGGCGACGGGGCGCGTGTATTTGCAGTCCGGATAGCGCGAGCAGCCGATGAAGGCGCCGAAGCGGCTGGTCTTCAGGCTGAGCTGACCCTGATGGCACAGGGGGCATTCACGCGGGTCCGAGCCGTCGCCCTTATCCGGGAAGATGTGGGCGCCGAGGGCGTCGTTCAGGTGATCCAGGATGGCCGAGGTGCGCAGTTCGCCCGCAGCTTGCGTTGCGGCATGGAAGTCGGTCCAGAAGCTGCGCAACAGCGCCTTCCAGTCCAGTTCGCCAGCGGACACCTCGTCCAGCTGGGTCTCGAGCGCGGCGGTGAAGTCGTATTCGACCCAGCGGGTGAAGAACTGCTCCAGGAAGGCCGTGACCAGCCGTCCCTTGTCCTCGGGATAGAAGCGGTTCTTGTCCATGCGGACGTATTCGCGATCGCGCAGCGTCGTCAGAATGGAGGCGTAGGTCGAGGGGCGGCCGATGCCCAGCTCTTCCAGCTTCTTGACCAGGGTGGCTTCCGAGAAGCGCGGGGGCGGCTCGGTGAAGTGCTGATCGGTGCGAACGGCTTCGACCTTGGCCCTGGCGCCTTCCTTCAGCGCGGGCAGGCGACCGCCTTCGTCCTCGTCGTCCTCGGCCCCCTTCTGCTTCTCGTCGCGGCCTTCTTCATAGGCGGCGATGAAGCCGTCGAAGACGACGACCTGACCCGTGGCGCGCAGGCCGGTCTGGCCGTCGGGCGTCTCGATTTCGACCGTGGTGCGGTCCAGACGCGCGCTCTCCATCTGGGACGCGACCATGCGCTTCCAGATCAGTTCGTAGAGACGCTGCAGGTCGCCTTCGAGGCGCAAGGACTCGGGATGGCGCGCGATGTTGGTCGGGCGGATGGCTTCGTGCGCTTCCTGGGCGTTCTTGGCCTTGGTCTTGTAGTAGCGCGGCTCGGCCGGGACATAGGCGGGGCCGAAGCGGTCGGCGATGACCTCGCGCGCCTGAGCGATGCCCTCGGGGCTGACGAACAGGCCGTCGGTACGCATGTAGGTAATCAGGCCGCCGGTGTCGTCGACGCCTTCATACAGCTTCTGCGCCGCCTGCATGGTGCGCTGGGCGGTGAAGCCCAGCTTGCGCGAGGCTTCCTGTTGCAGGGTCGAGGTGGTGAAGGGCGGGGCAGGCGAACGCTTGGCCGGTTTCTTCTCGACCGACTTGATGGTGAAGTCGCCGGCCTTGATGGCGTCGCGGGCGGCGAAGGCCATTTCCTCGGTCGGGATGTCCAGACGCTGGATGCGCTTGCCGGCGTGCTTGACCAGGCGGGTGGTGAAGGGTGGGCTGTCAGCGACCAGATCGGCCTCGACCGACCAGTATTCCTGGGCCTTGAACTTCTCGATCTCCATCTCGCGATCGACCACGATGCGCAGGGCGACCGATTGCACCCGACCCGCCGAACGGGCGCCGGGCAGCTTGCGCCACAGGACGGGCGACAGGTTGAAGCCCACCAGATAGTCCAGCGCGCGACGGGCCAGATAGGCCTCGACCAGTTCCATATCCAGCTGGCGCGGATTGGCCATGGCCTCCAGCACGGCGGCCTTGGTGATGGCGTTGAAGGTGACGCGCTGAACCTCCGTGTCCTTCAGCGCCTTCTTCTTGTTCAGGACTTCCAGAACGTGCCAGCTGATCGCCTCTCCCTCGCGGTCGGGGTCGGTCGCGAGAATGACGCGGTCGGCGCGCTTGGCCGCCTCGGCGATCTCGGACAGGCGCTTGGACGCCTTGGCGTCGACCTCCCACTGCATGGCGAAATCTTCGTCGGGCAGGACGGAGCCGTCCTTGGACGGCAGGTCGCGGATATGGCCGTAGGAGGCCAGAACCTCATAGTCCGAGCCCAGGTATTTATTGATGGTCTTGGCCTTGGCGGGGCTCTCGACGATGACGAGATTCATGGCGCTCTATTCGGGAAATCGGGGCGCGAACGTGGTTGGCGTCGGAGGGGAAGTCAATCGCGTCGTTTGAGGTGAGCACGCTAAGGGTGTTTGCGGTCTTGATATGCTACCCATGATTGTGTCTTACTCGCATTCCTGTCAGGAGGGTTTGAGCGTGGCTGAAGCAACAGGGCGACACGAACTTCGATCAAGCAGCGGGCTGCGCGGTCGGTCGTCTCCGCCAGACCTGAACGATTATCCTGTTCGCGAGTATGTCATGGCGATGGCTGTAGAGCTGGCGAACATGGCGCGCTGGGATGGGGATGAGAAACTGGCCTGCGCTCTCGAAGCGGCTGCCGAGTTGGCCAAAAGGGAGAAGCCCTCGGGCTGATCAGGTCGACGCCAGACCGCCGGGCAAAAGCGTCGCGCGATCGGCCAGACTGAGTTCGAGCAGGGCGGCGGCCACCACTCCGATCGGCAGATCGAGCGCTCTGGCCAATTCGTCGCGCGGTATGGGCGTGGGGGACAGCAGGGCGGCGACCTGTTCGATCAGAGCCTCGTCCAGGTCGTCGGGCGCGCCATGGAAGGGCGAATCGTCTGGCGGTTCGCGAAGGGTCCGCAGGGTGCTGAAGGCGCGCTCGACGTCGTCCAGTCCCTCGCACAGGATGGCGCCCTGCCGCAGCAGTTCGTTGGGGCCTTTCGAGCGGGGGTCCAGCGGCGAACCGGGAACGGCGAAGACGTCGCGGCCCTGTTCATTGGCCAGGCGGGCGGTGATCAGGGAGCCTGAACGGATTTCCGCCTCGACCACGATCACCCCGCGCGACAGGCCCGAGATGATGCGGTTCCGGCGGGGGAAGTCGCGGGCCTGGGCGCGGGCGCCGACGGGGCTTTCCGAGACAATGCAGCCCGCCTCGACGATCTGGCGATAGAGGTCGGCGTTCTCGGCGGGATAGATGTCGTCCACGCCGCCGCCGAGGACGGCGACGGTGCCGGTCGGCAGGGCCCCTTGGTGGGCCGCCGCGTCGATGCCGCGCGCCAGACCCGAGACGACGACATGGCCCGCCTCGCCCAGTTGTTGCGACAGGCCGCGCGCGATGCGTTGGCCGCCCGCCGAGGCGATGCGGGCGCCGACGACGCCGATGCAGGCACGGGACAGAAGGCCGATGTCGCCGCGCGTCCACAGCAGGGGCGGCGGCGGATCGACGGCCGCGAGCAGGTCGGGATAGTCCGCGTCGCCCAGCAGGATCAGTCGCGCGCCGACGCGTTCGCCCGCCGCCAGTTCGACTTCAACGCGATCGACATCAGGCAGGGCGTAACCGTCGCGGCCGCTGCGACGCACCATATCGGGCAGGGCCTCGACCGCGCGAACGGCCGAGCCGAACCGCTGCAACAGTTGGGAAAAGGCCACGGGACCGACGCGGTCGGTGCGGGCCAGCCGAAGCCGGGCGAAGCGCTCGGCGTCGGACAGCGAGGTCAAGCCTTCTTGGCCCCGATCTTGGGCTCGGCGCCCTTCAGCAGCCGGGCGATGTTCTCATGGTGGCGGATATAGATGAGCACGGCGGTGAAGATCGCCAGGATCAGGCCGAAGAAGGTCGCGACCCCCTTGCCGCCCTTGAAGCCCAGCCAGA
>JALAGW010000183.1 GCA_022712235.1 Brevundimonas sp.
GGTGGTGATGGTGTCGACGTAGGTGGTGGCCAGAAGACGCTCGGTCGCCGCCAGAACGCTCTCGATCCGGTTGCGCGCACGTTGCTGCATCGGCGCCGTTCGCCGCTCCAAAGTGCTGGCCAGGGTGCTGGTTTCTTGCAGCGCGCGCGGGCTCACTGACGTCATCCTCTCGGTCCGGTTTCATTGGCCGTCTAACACGGCTTGGCCCCCCTGTAAGCCACATTGGCGCACAGCCCCTTGTCAAACGGAATAATATTCTGTTTCGTGAAGTCGAGGGAACAGGGGTTTGGGAGGGCCGCTATGACCAAGATGAAATTCCGCCGCAGCGCGATTCTGGCCGCCGGCGTGGCCGCTGCCGCTCTGGCTGGGCCGGGGCTGACCTGGGCGCAGGAGGCGACGGCGCAGGGAGCCACATCCCTGGACGACGTCATCGTGACGGCGCAACGGCGCGAACAGAGCCTGCAGGAAGTGCCGATCACCGTCAGCGTGCTGACCGCCGCGACCCTTGAGGCGACGGCGGCGGACGACATGGGCGACATCGCCGCCTTCGTGCCCGGCCTGTCGGTCTCGAACACCAGCCCGACTCAAGCGCGCTACAGCATTCGCGGCGTCGCGACCTCGGACTTCGGCGTCGGCACGGACCCGGCGGTCGGCGTCTACGTCGACGGCGTCTATGCGGCCCGATCCGGCGCGGCCCTGCTGGCCTTCAGCGACGTGGCGCGGGTCGAGGTTCTGAAAGGACCGCAGGGCACCCTGTTCGGCCGCAACAGCGCCGCGGGCGCCGTCTCCATCACCACCAACAAGCCCGGCGACGAGGTCGAGGCGCGGCTGGGCGTTCGGCTCGGCGAATATGACAAGCGCCGCCTGGAAGGCCTGATCAACATTCCGATCAGCGACGTCCTGGCCCTGAGGATCAACGCCCTGTCGAACCAACGCGACGGCTGGCTGACCGACGCCGCCACCGGCGAGGACTATGATCGGGAAGACAACTGGGCGGCGCGCGCAGCCCTGCGCTGGGACCTCACGCCCCAGACCCAGGCGATCCTGAGCTGGAGCCATGACGAGATCGACCAGGACGCCCGCCCGGCGATCGGCGTCGCGCCCATTCCGGCGGCGCCGGGCCTGCCCGCTTTCCCGCCCGATCCTGCGGACTACACCAACCCGTTCGACCAGCGCGTTCTTAACGACGTCATCGACAACCACGAGACGCGCCGCCTCGACGAAGGCGTGCTGACCATCACCCACGCTTTCGGCGACATCGACTTCACCTCCCTGACCTCGGTCCGGCAGTTCAAGACCGAGAACCGCGAGGACGAGGACGGCACCAATCGTCAGGATCTGTATTTCGACACCAACAACCGGGAAAAGAACCGCTCCTGGTATCAGGAATTCCGTCTTGCGGGCGAAAGCGGCGCCTTCAACTGGATCGCCGGCGCCAGCTATTATTCGGAACACGCCGAACAACGCAGCGACACCTACGCCACCACCGACACCATCAACACCATCCTGACCAATGCGGCCGGCGCACCGTTGTTCTCTCTGGCCGACATGATCCTGGGCATGGCCGGGATTCCCGCCAGCACCCTGGGGCATAGCTGGCAGGAAGACATGATCAACGAGGGCGACTTCGACGCGACCGCCGTCTTCGCCGACGTGATCTGGAGCGCCAGCGATCGCCTGAACCTGACGTTCGGCCTGCGCTACACCCGCGACAAGAAGTCGTTCCAGTGGCTGAACGGTCGCCGCATCGCGCCCGAGCTGGACGCCGTGCTCAACGATCCGACGATCAACTTCGTGCTCGGCGACAACATGGGCCCGGCGCTCGACTATCTGCACGCCGACTATATCTTCGACCTGTCCGGCCTGGCCGGCGTGCCGTGCGACAACGGCGTCACTGTCCAGGAAGGCGTGACCTGCAAGCTGTCGAATTCGTGGGAGGATCTGAGCCCGCGCTTCGTCGCCGACTATCACCTGACCGACGATGCGATGATCTTCTTCTCCTACGCCAAGGGCTACAAGGCCGGCGGCTTCAACAGCGTCGAGGTCGCCTCGCGCTTTGACAATGAAGACGTCCAGAACTTCGAGATCGGGCTGAAGACCGATCTGGGCGCCAGGGCCCGCCTCAACATCTCGGCCTTCCAGTATGACTATGACGGCAAGCAGTCGATCCGTCTGGTCGCCCCGACGGGCTCCAGCGTGCCGCAATATCTGGTCGAGACCAGCGACGACACCGCCTGGGGCGTCGACATGCAACTGGACGTGGAGCCCCTGGACGGGCTGAACCTGTTCGCCAACGCCCAATATATCGACGCCACCTACAACCGGAAAATGACCGACGACGGGGACCTGGCGGGGCAACCGACGGGCGAGCCCCTGTGGTCCGCGGCGGCGGGCGCTTCCTATCGCCATGACATGGGCGCGGCGGGATCGCTCGACATGCAGTTGATCCACGCCTATCGCGGCGAGGGTCGGTGCAACACCACCTCGACGGGTCAGGGCTCCTGCCTGAAAACGCCCTGGTTCGACCCGTCCGAGGCCCAGAACCGAACGGACGTTCGCCTCTACTGGCGCAACGCCAACGCGCGCTATCAGGTCGGGGTCTATGTCAACAACCTGTTCGACAACCAGTATGTGACCGGGGTCAACAACATCACCGCCACGACGCTGGGCACGCCGTTCGTGGGCCTGACGGAACCGCGGATGTGGGGCGTGGACCTGACCTACACCTACTGAGCACACTCCGTCCGGAGCTGCACCCGACGGCGCAGCCCCGGACGAAGATCATGGGTCAGAATCGGAAGGTCAGGAAGGTCCCCAGGTAGGACTGGTCCTCAGCCGTGCCGGTTTCCTTCAGGAAGTCGCCGGCCTTGGTGTAGTTAGCCACGCCCATCAGCGAGACATAGGGCGTCAGGGCGTAGCGGGCGAAGACGCCGGTACGCCAGCCGACATAGGAGGACTGCCCTTCATTCGCGCCGCGCAGCGCCATGCCGGACAGGGCGTAGAGACCGTCGTCCTTGCTCTGGCGCCACAGGCCGGCCGTGTTGGCGCCCAGAGTCAGCTTGGGCGACGGCCGCACCGTCACCTCGGGCTGCAACAGCACCATGTTGGCGAAGCCCAGATCGGTGCGCAGGGCCGCCGGTTGCGGGAACAGAGGGTTGAAGCTGTTCAGCTTGCCGTCGTTCGGGTCCTTGTCGCCGGAACCGACGTCCAGACGCACGGCCACGCGCGGCGACCACTTCACACCCGAGAAGGTGCGGCCGCCGACCGCCGAGAAGAACCAGGCGTTGATGTCGAGGTCGCGGAACGAGCCCCACTGCTTCACCGCCTCGACCTCATAGTCCCAGGGCGCGACCTTGCCGGTCAGACGCACCGACAGGGTGTCGCGGTCGTCGCGCCCCGCCACCTGACCGTCGAACGGCGTCGTCAGGCGGTCGGTGTTGACGTAGAGCAGCTCCAGCCTAGGCGCCGTCGCCCCCTGCCCCAGCGTCCTGGCGGCCGTGGCGCCATAGAGGCGGTAGTCGAAGTTGGTGGCGTCGTCCCACGAGGCCTTGCCTTCGCGCAGGGCGTAGCCGGCGAAGGCGCCGCCGCTCCAGCCGGTCGGGCTGTCATACAGGACCCGCACCATGTCCAGGGCCACGCGGGCATTGGCGCCCTCGCGCATGTCGAACAGGCGGAAGCCGCCCTGACCGAATTCCTGACGGCCGGCGCGGACGCGCAAGCTTCCGCCGCCCACTCCCGTCTTCGCCTCGACGAAGGCCTGGTGCAGGTCGGTGCGGTTTTCCTCGATCACCGGCTCGCCGCTGGCCAGGCCCGAGGTGCGGGCATCCTGAACGTCGACGAAGGCGCGCAGCGACGAACCCAGGTTCAGTTCACCCCACAGGCGGGCGCGGGTCTGGAAGTCGCCGCCGCTGTCCTGAAGCCCACGCCCGAAGCGCTCGTTGTCGCGGTGCTCGGCGCGGAAACGCAACTCGCCGCCGAAGCTGGCCCAGACGGGGCTGCCTTCGCCGCCGACCGGCACATATTTGAACGTCGACCAGGTCGAGGTGCGCCTGGCCGGATCGGCCAGCCAGGCGTAGTTCTCGTCGTGATTGATCAGCTTGAACGGCGGCGGCGCGGCCGGTGTGGCAGCAGGCGCGGCGGCCGGAACTGCAGCGGGCGCAGTCTGGATCGGCGCCTCGGCGTCTGCAGGCATGGGGGCATGCGAAAGCAATGCGGCGGCGGCCGCAGCGGCGATGGTCATGGATGTCCTCCGGGAAAGGGCGCGGTTGGCTCCGCGCTCGGTTCGATTGGGGTGATTATTCGGCGTCGGGCTGTTTGCCCGGAACAGCGTTCTGGAAGGCGGGCAATTCGAGGCAGGCGGCCTCCAGCGCCAGCAGGCGCGGCCAGCGCACCTCGACGCCAAAGCGACGGGCGTTGCCCAGCTGCGGCACGATGCAGAGGTCGGCCAGGGTCGGCGCGTCGCCGAAGGCGAAGGGCCCCGGCTGCTCAGCCAGCAGCTTGTCGACCGCGTCGAGGCCTTCGTCGATGACGGTGGCGGCCCAGGCCTGAACCACCTCTTCACCCAGACCCAGGTCCCGCAGGTGTTGCAGCACCTTGAGGTTCTGCACCGGGTGGATGTCGCAGGCGACGGCCTGAGCCACCGCCCGAACCTTGGCCCGTTGCACTGGATCGGCGGGAAGCAGCGACGGCTCGGGCGAGGTCTCGTCGAGGTATTCGATGATGGCCAGCGACTGGGTCAGGACCGCGCCGTCGTCGGTGACGAAGGCCGGCAACAGGCCTTGCGGGTTGAGCGCCAGGTATTCCGGCGCCCGCTGTTCGCCCTTGCGCAGGTGGTGGATGACCTGCACGGCCTCCAGTCCCTTGAGGCCCAGGGCGATACGAACCCGCCAGGAGGCCGTGGAGCGGAAATAACCGTGCAGGATCATGGGGTCAGACTCCGGCGCGACGGCGCACGCCGCCGAGGGTGAAGACCGCGATCGAGGCGATCACGGCGGGGATGACGGCCAGCAGGATCAGCGACTGCGGCGTCCAGCCGGCAGCCAGCAGCACGCCGCCGACCAGGGGGCCGACGATGGCGCCGATACGGCCCACGCCCAGGGCCCAGCCCACGCCCGTGGCGCGGATGGCGGTCGGATAGACGGCCGCCGTCAGGGCGTTGCAGCCGATCTGGGCCCCGACGACGCCGAAGCCGGACAGGGCCGCGCCAAGCAGCAGGACCGTCAGATTGGCGCCGCCGAAGGCCAGCAGGGCGATGAAGGCGGCCGAGGCGGCATAGGCCGAACCCAGGACGACGTAGGGGCTGATCTTGTCGATCATCCGGCCCAGAACAATGGCGCCGACGACGCCGCCCAGGTTCAGGGTCGCGGTGGACAGGATGGCCAGGCTGAGCGGCAGACCGGCGCCCTTCAGCAGGGGCGGCAGCCAGTTCACCAGGAAGTACATGACCAGCAGGTTCATGAAGAAGGCGACCCACAGCAGCAGGGTCACCGGGGTGCGGCCCTCACGGA
>JALAGW010000184.1 GCA_022712235.1 Brevundimonas sp.
GCTGGCAGTCAGCATGGTCGTCTCCCTGAACAAGGTCGAGACGTTTTATCCGGGCAAAATATGTCGGTCAATATTACCCGGATCTATTCAGCGCGCCCGCTCGCCCTCGCCGAACAGGGCGGCTGCGATCCAGCTGACCACGCCCGTCACGATGGCCGCGCCAATGCCTGCCCACAGACCGTTGACCGCGAACCCGCCCAGGAACCAGGCCGTCAAACCGATCATCGCGGCGTTCACCACCAACAGGAACAGACCGAGCGTGACGATGGTCAACGGCAGGGTCAGGATCACCATGATCGGCCGCACGATGGCGTTGACCAGACCCAGCACCACGGCCGCGGCGACCAGAGATCCCGTCGAGGTGAAGTCCACCCCCGGCACGACCTTGGCCGACAACCACAGACCCAGGGCGGTGACGATGGCCTGAACAATGAAACGCAGCATGAAACGCAATCTCCGTGAACCTTGACCATATAGCGCGCCAGACCGTGTTTCGCTCCCGTGCGAAATCCGCCCTGCCCTGCTAGCCTGACGCCGACACCTCTGACGGAGCCTCCCCATGAGCCTTCACGGCGCCTACGACCCCGACAACATCTTCGCCAAGATCCTGCGCGGCGAAATCCCCAGCGTGAAGGTGTGGGAAGACGACGACGTCCTGGCCTTCATGGACGTCTTTCCCCAGTCAGAAGGGCATGTCCTGGTGGTGTCCAAGACCTCGCAGGCGCGCAACCTGCTGGAGATCGAGCCGGACGCCCTGGCCAAGGTGACCGCCGCTGTTCAACGCACCGCCCGCGCGGTCGAAAAAGCGCTGAAACCCGAGGGTCTCAGCCTCATGCAGTTCAACGGCGAGGCCGGGGGCCAGACTGTCTTCCACCTGCATTTCCACATCGTGCCGCGCTGGGCCGACCGTCAGATGAAAGGCCACGGCCACGCCCCCATGGCCGACGCCGAACAGCTCAAGGCCCTGGCCGCCCGGATCGCCGCCGAACTGGACTGACTACAGCGGCCCCTTGAAGATGAAGAAGGCCCCGCCCGCGATCAGCGCAAAGCCGACCAGATGGTTCAGGGTCAGCTTCTCGCCGAGGTAGAGCACCGAGAAGACGGCGAAGACCAACAGGGTGATCACCTCCTGCATGGTCTTCAGCTCGGCCGCCGAATAGACCTGATGACCGATGCGGTTGGCCGGCACGGCCAGGCAGTATTCGAAGAAGGCGACGCCCCAGCTCAGGATCACCACGACCCACAAGGGCTTCGACCCGAACTTCAGGTGGCCGTACCAGGCGAAGGTCATGAAGACGTTCGACAGGGCCAGCAGAAGGATCGGCGTGAGATAGGGCGTCATCGGCATGATCGGACTGTGCTTGCGTCCTGACGATTCCACCAGCATAAGGCCCGCAACGCCGGATTAGCACAGTGGTAGTGCAGCGGTTTTGTAAACCGAAGGTCGCGGGTTCAAATCCTGCATCCGGCACCACTTCTTCTGGCCGCCTCTCCCCATGTCCGAGACGACCAACAAGCTGGGCCACAAGATCGGGACGCGCGGGGCGCGCACCCGCCGGGCCATCCTCGACGCCCTGCGCGGCCTGCTGAACCACAAGCATCTGGGCGAGATCCGCGCCGCCGACGTGGCCCTGGCGGCGGGCGTCTCGGCGCCGACCTTCTACACCTATTTCAAGTCGGTCGAGGAAGGCCTGCTGATCCTCTGCGAAGAGGCCGGCGAGGACTTTCAGAAACTGGCCAGACACATCCACGCCGACTGGACCGGCGACCGCGCCTTCGAGGCGGTGCGGGCCTATGTCCTGGAGGTTCTGGGCCTGTGGAACGACCACGGGCCGGTGCTGCGGGTCGAACACATGCTGGCCGACAAGGGCGAGCCAGGCTTCGCCGAGAGCCGCATCAAGCGGATGCGACGGCTGCACCTGGCGCTGGAACGCCGCATCGCCCAGGCCAAGGCCAACGGCATGCACCCCGAGGGGTTGAGCCCGCGCCTGACCTCCTACGAGACCGCCAATCTGGTGGAATCCGTCGCCGCCGGCTTCGCCCTGATGCGCCGCGCCGACACCGCCGAGGCCATCGTCGATACGACGGCGCATATCGTCGTCAAGCTGACGACGGGGCGCTGACTTTTCCTCCCCACTTCGTGGCGAGGTGGCGCGGAGGCGAAGCCCACGTGACGGAGGGGCGCTGCGAGCCAAAGCTCAACCAAGCCCCTCCACCGCTTCGCGGTCCCCCTCCCCACGAGGTGGGGAGGAGATATCTGGTTCAGCCCCCGCCCAGCGCCACGGCGACGTGATAGACGATGAAGGCCGCCAGATAGGCCAGGCCGAACAGATAGCCGACCATGATCATGGTCCACTTCATCGACCCCGTCTCGCGCCGAACCACGCCCAGCGTCGGCAGGCATTGCGGCGCGAAGACATACCAGGCCAGGAAGGCCAGGCCGGTGGCCAGCGACCAGTCCGCCGACAGGATCGAGGCCAGGGCGCCGACATTCTCCTCCGCGCCCGCCACCGAATAGACGGTGCCTAGGACGGCCACGGCCACCTCGCGCGCCGCCATGCCGGGCACCAGGGCCACCACCATCTGCCAGCTGAAGCCGATGGGGGCGAAGACGGGCTCCAGCGCCTTGCCGATCATGCCGGCGAAGGAATAGTCGATGGCCGGTCCCGTCGCCCCTTCCGGCGGATAGGGGAAGGTCGCCAGGGCCCAGACGATGATCATCAGCGGCAGGATGATCTTGCCCGCGCGACGGATGAAGATCTTGGCCCGCAGCCACAGATTGAACAGGACGCTCTTGATGTCGGGAATCTTGTAGGCGGGCAGTTCCATCATGAAGGGCTCGACCGCGCCGCGCCAGAAGACCCGACGGATCACCAGCGACACCAGAAGCGCGCTGACGATGCCCGCCGCATAGAGACCGAACATCACCAGACCCTGCAGGCTGGCCCAACCCCAGACGGTCTCGTTGGGAATGAAGGCCGCGATGATCAGGGTGTAGACCGGGATGCGCGCCGAGCAGGTCATCAGGGGCGCGATCAGGATGGTGGTCAGGCGGTCACGCTTCGCCTCGATCACCCGCGTCGCCATGATGCCGGGAATGGCGCAGGCGAAGCTGGACAGCAGGGGGATGAAGGCCCGGCCGTGCAGCCCCGCCCCGCCCATGATCTTGTCCATCAGGAAGGCCGCGCGGGCCATGTAGCCGAAGTCTTCCAGCACGATGATGAACAGGAAGATGATCAGGATCTGCGGCAGGAAGACCAGGACGCTGCCGACCCCGCCGATCAGGCCGTCGACGATCAGGCTCTGCAACAGGCCGGTGAAGCCCTGATCCGGCAGGACCGTGGCCACCCAGCCGCCGACCAGGGCGAAGAAGGCCTCGATGCCGTCCATCGCGGGCGTGGCCCAGGTGAAGACGGCCTGGAACATGACGAACAGGATGCCCAGCAGGATGACCAGACCGGCGACAGGATGCAGCAGGACGCTGTCGATCTTGCCGGTCAGGGTGTCGGGCCGCTCAGGCGGGCGGACGCAGGCCTTCATGATGCGCTCGGCCTCGCGGTGGGCGTCGCGGATTTCGGCGGCGGACGGGGCGTGCCATTCGCTGCGGGTCTCGCCCACGGCCTGATCGGCCTGGGCCTGGACGGCGGCGACCAGTTCACTGATCCCGCGCTTGCGCGTCGCGACCGTGGTGACCACAGGCGCGCCGATCTCGGCCGACAGCTTCTCCAGGTCGATGCGCAGGCCCTGACGCTGGGCGATGTCGAACATGTTGAGGGCCAGCACCATCGGGCGGCCGACCTGCTTCAGCTCCAGCGCCAGTCGGAGGACCAGACGCAGGTTGGTGGCGTCGGCGACGCAGACCACCACGTCTGGCGGGGTCTCGCCCGGCAGGGCGCCGAGCACGGCGTCGCGAGTGACTTCCTCGTCCAGGCTGCGGGCGCGCAGCGAATAGGTGCCCGGCAGATCCAGCACCGACAGGGTGCGGCCGTCGGCGGCGTGGATGCGCCCTTCTTTGCGCTCCACCGTGACGCCGGCGTAGTTGGCGACCTTCTGGTGGGCGCCGGTCAGGGCGTTGAACAGGGCGGTCTTGCCGCTGTTCGGGTTGCCGACCAGGGCGACGCGGGCCACGTCAAGCCGAGTGGGGCGAACGGCCATATCCATCAGGCGTTTCCTCCATCCAGACGGATGGTCAGGCTGGCGGCCTCGTGCCGGCGCAGAGCCACGCGCATGTCGTCCACCTTCATGGCGATGGGATCGCGCCCGAACAGGCCCTCGTGCAGCAGCTCGACGCGCGCGCCCTCGACAAAGCCCAGCTCCAGCAGGCGACGCTCCAGCTCGATCTCATGATCCTGATGGTGGCAGTGGGCGCCGACTTGAACGATGACGCCGCGATCGCCGCGTCGAGCCTGGCTGAGTTTGATGGTGTCGGTCATGGCGCTCATTACACGGCGCCCGGCGCCGTTCACATATGTTGACAGCGATTATCAGCCGCAGGCCTTCCGCGTCCAGTAACGATAACCGGCGCCGTTGCGACCAAACGCCCATCGGCTATCAAGGGCGACTGGCCTATGGAGTTCGCCATGCGCACCCGACTGATGCTTTCCGCCGTCCTGACCGCTTCGCTGGCCCTGGCCGCCTGCGGCGACAACGCC
>JALAGW010000185.1 GCA_022712235.1 Brevundimonas sp.
CCCCCAAGGTGCACCGCGGCGGCATGGTGGCCCGCGCCGCCGGCTGGTTGCGCGACAACCTTTAAGGCTTTGAGGCTTCGGCGGCCTCAAAGCCGCAAATCGCCTTATTCCCGTCCGGATTGAACGCACGGCGTCCGATGGGCGTTTGTCGAAAACGCCTTGATTGCGTCATGGCGCGCCAATTTTTTGCGTGAAGTCGTCAAAAACGCGAATGATCTACGCTCGAGGAACGACCTTCGGTCATGTGTGACCGGACTGTGGCCTCATTGTTACAGGTTTGACGCCTGTTGGCCTGATTTGGGTCACAAAGCTTGCCCGGTCACCGATTTCCGTTAGACGAGACAGTCTGTCATGCGGGCGCCCCGTGCGATTCCGCTGTGTCGAAGTTCAAACAAGGTTGGGGCCAATTTCAAAATGCACCTGAAGCGCAACTATCTATTCGGGACGACCATTCTCGCCGGCGTCCTCGCCGTGTCGGCTCCGGCCTTCGCCCAAACCGCAGAGCCTGCGTCCCAGGATGCGACCGTGGTTGAAGAGGTCGTCGTCACCGGTTCGCGTATCCGTCGCGACCCGACCACGTCGCCGACGCCGCTGATCCAGGTCTCGCAAGAGCAACTGCTGAGCACCGGTCAGACTTCGGTCATCAACTACCTGGCCAACATTCCGGCGCTGTCGAACTCGCAAATTCCGTCCGACACGACGGGCAGCGGCCTGAACGACGGCGGTCTGTCGTTTGTCAACCTGCGCGCGCTCGGCTCGAACCGTACGCTGACGCTGGTCAACGGTCGCCGCCATGTCGGCTCCAGCGCCGGTTCGCTGGCGGTCGACGTCGACACGATCCCGCGCCTGTTGATCCAGAACATCGAAATCGTCACCGGCGGCGCCTCATCGGTTTACGGCGCTGACGCCGTCTCCGGCGTTGTGAACTTCATCACGCGTGATGACTTCGAAGGGCTCGAAGTTGACGTCAACTACGGTCAGATCAACTCCGGCGGTCAGGCCAACCAGCGTATTTCGGCCCTGTTGGGTCACAACTTCTTCGATGATCGCCTGAACGTCTATGTTCACGGCGAATACGAAGACATCGAAGAGGTCAAGCCTCTGGACCTGCGCTGGCTGCGCCGCGCGCCCACGCTGGTTTCCGTCGACGCCGACCCCACTAATGCGTCCAACGGCCCTGTCTACGACGGCGTCGTCGATACGATGTTGTTCAGCGGCCTGTCGCGTATCGACCGTCCGCGTTGGGGTCAAACCACCCTCGCGAACGGCCAGGCCGGCAGCCCCCTCAGCAATCCGCTCATCCCCAACGCGCCCTGCACCAACTACACCAGCACCAACTGCTATGGCGTCATGCCGGGCAAGACCTTCTGGTATGACGGCTTGACGGCGCGTGAAGCCAACTTCGGGCAGCGAGTCGGCAACGTCGGCGTCAACCGTCCCCTGAACATCGGCGGCGACGGCGAGAACCCGGCTCTGTTCTCGACCGAGTCCTCGCAACCGCGTTCGGAATCGGCGCGCTTCCAGACGGGCGCGAAGTTCGAGATCACCAGCAACATCTCGGCCTACGCCGAAGCGAAGTACGTCAACGAAAAGACGTTCGACGCCTCGCAGCCGTCGTTCTTCGACATCAACCTCGTCAACTCCTACTCGCCGGACGAAACCAACCTCATCCAGACGACGTCGCAGTTCGACCTGCGCTGGGATGACAACGCCTTCCTGCCGCAGAACGTGAAGGACGCGATCCGCACCAACATGGTGCAGAACTATTCTGCGCCGACCAAGGACACGCCTGGCCTGCCGACGACCACGAGCTTGCGTCAGTTCGCGCGCCACTCGATGTTCGGTCCGCAGCGGACGCAGGACAATGAGCGTGAACTGCAGCGCTATGTCGCCGGCATCAAGGGCTCGTTCGACCAGGTTTCGTTCGTGAAGAACGTCGATTTCGACCTGGGTTACACCTATGGCCGCGTTGACAACTATAACCTCGAAACCGGTCTGGACATCCTGCGCTTCAACCTGGCGGCCGACGCCGTTGTCGACACCGCCGGCATCGTGTCCGGACGTGCGGGCGAAATCGTCTGCCGCGTGCAACTGCTTCAAGCGCGCGGCACGCCGCGCACCGCCTATGACGACGACGGCAATCTGATCACCGCCGGCATCATGGATCAGGCCATCACCGGCAATGATCTGCGCGACACCGCCTATGGTCAGCAATCGATCGACCAGTGCAAGCCGCTGAATGTCTTCGGCAAGGGCAACCAGAGCGCCGAAGCGCTGGAATATATCGGCGCCGCCGTTTCCGTTCGTGAAGTCAACGAACAGGAACAAGGTCTGGCCACGGTCTCCGGCCAGCTGTGGGACTTCTGGGGCGCAGGCGCGATCGGCGTCTCGCTCGGCTATGAGCACCGCCGTGAGTACTACCGCGGCATCGGCCGCGACAAGGACACGGCCGGTCGTCTCCTCTTCCTGAACACCAGCCCCGACCAGCCGGGCGCCGAGTACACCAGCGATGAGTTCTTCGGCGAACTGTCGATCCCGCTGATCCGCGACTCCTTCATCGGTGAGTTCGCTGAACTGAGCGGATCGTATCGTACGGCTGACTATACGACGGTCGGCAGCCTGGACGTCTACGGCGTGAACTTCGTCTATCGCCCGGTTCGCGACATCACGTTCAAGGCCAGCTACAACAAGTCGGCTCGCGTGCCGGACCTGCAAGAGAACTTCGATCCCCTGGGTCAGACCTTCATCAACTTCACCGATCCCTGCGCCACGGCTGTGATCAACGGCCCGCTGTCGGGCACCTATACGGCTGAGAAGAGGGCGAACCGCATCGCCAACTGCACCGCCTTGGCGGCTGAGAAGGGCCTCACCTACGACTTCGCCAGCGCCACGGCGACGCCGGAAGATGACTATACGCCGGACTACAGCGGCGGCGGCACGGCCGGCGTTATGGGCGGCAACCCCTTCCTGAAGCCTGAAGAATCCACCTCCTTCACCTTCTCGGCCGTCTATCAGCCGCGCTTCATCCCGAACCTCACGCTCGCCCTCGACTACTTCGAGATCGAGATCGACCAGGTGATTTCGGCGGTTTCGGCGCAAACGGCGGCCAACAACTGCGTGAACGGCGTGGGTCTGAACGCCTCGGCTTGCGGCACCATCTTCCGCAACATGGCCGCTGTGGCCAACCCGACGACCGTCCAGGAACGTTCGGCGGCCTTCAAGATCGGCGCGCCCCTGGGCGATCCGTTCGGCGGCTTCATTCAGGGCTCGATCAACTACGCAGCCCTGACCACCCGTGGCCTGGACTTCGACGCTCGCTACAGCTTCGACTTTGAGGACATGATCGGTCACAACTGGGGTCGACTGGACTACTCGCTGGGCGGCACCTGGCTGATCGAGCAGCAGGAGTTCCTGGACTCGACCAACCCCGACAACTTCAACGAGTTGGCTGGTCGCGCCATCGCCGGCGGTTCCTTCCCGCGCGTTCGCTTCTCGTCGTCGCTGACCTACACCCCGAACACGACCTGGAGCATCAACTTGAACGATGACTTGCAGTCGGCCCAGAACATCGTTTACCAGCGTGACTTCATCAACAACGCGGACAGCCGTTCGGACCAGTATCTCGACACCGGCAACTTCGTGCGGAACGACTTCACCGTTCTGTGGAACGTCCGTGATGACCTGACCCTGCGCGGCGGCGTCGTGAACGCCTTCGCCGCCGAGCAGCCGACGTGGCTGGGCACGACCCTCTACTCGAACTTCGACCCCTATGGTCGTCGCTTCTTCGTCGGCCTGAACTTCCGTCCCTGGTAAGTTCGGTTCGATCCGGAAACGGAAAGGGCGGCTCGCAAGAGCCGCCCTTTTTGCATTCCGACGCCGACAGCCGAAAAATGAAGTAAATCTGCGGTCAAGCTAACGGGCGCGGGTTCAAAATCGGCCGACTCATATTACCGGGGTAACACTCCGTTAACGCAAAGAGGGTTTTCCTTAACGCGCTCATAACCAATGCGATTCGGCGGGGACTTCGCATTGGGGCTAACGGGCAGGGTCGGAAAGTCGGAACAAGAATCATGTCTCTCTCGCTGGTGAAGCCGCAACACACGGAACTGAAGCCCCGGATCGTCGTCTTCGGCGTCGGCGGCGCAGGCGGGAACGCCGTGAACAACATGATCGACGCCGGCCTCGAAGGGGTCGAGTTCGTCGTCGCCAACACCGACGCCCAGCACCTCAGCTTCGCCAAGACGGATCGCCGCATTCAACTGGGCGAGACCATCACCCAGGGCCTCGGCGCCGGCGCCCACCCCGAAGTCGGCATGAACGCCGCCGAGGAGAGCGCGGACGAGATCCACGCGCACCTGGAAGGCGCGCACATGGTCTTCATCACCTGCGGCATGGGCGGCGGCACCGGCACCGGCGCGGCTCCCGTCATCGCCAAGTGCGCCCGCGACCGCGGCATCCTGACCGTCGGCGTCGTGACCAAGCCCTTCACCTTTGAAGGCCGTCACCGCATGCGCCTGGCCGACTCCGGCGTCGCCGAGCTGCAGCGCTATGTCGACACCCTGATCGTCATTCCGAACCAGAACCTGTTCCGCGTCGCCAACGAACGCACGACCTTCGCCGACGCCTTCGGCATGGCCGACCAGGTCCTGCACTCGGGCGTGCGTTCGATCACCGACCTGATGATCCTGCCGGGTCTGATCAACCTCGACTTCGCCGACGTCCGCGCCGTCATGTCCGAAATGGGCAAGGCCATGATGGGCACGGGCGAAGCCACGGGCGACGACCGCGCCCTGCTGGCGGCGCAGAACGCCATCGCCAACCCCCTGCTGGACGAGACCAGCCTGAAGGGCGCCAAGGCCGTGCTGGTCAACATCACCGGCGGTCTGGACATGACCCTGCTGGAAGTGGACGAGGCCGCCAACGCCATCGCCGCCGAGGTGGACGGCGACGCCAACATCATCTTCGGCGCCGCCTTCGACCCGGCTCTGGACGGCAAGATCCGCGTCTCCGTCGTCGCCACCGGCATGGACGAGGCCGTCATCCAGAAGATCGAGCCGCAAGGTTCGGCCTTCTCGGACCGCCGTCCGGCCACGGCCGCCGCTGCGCCGCGTCAGCCCGAAGTCCGCATCGACCCGGTTCGTGAACCGACCCGCGCGCCCGAGGCCGCTCCGGTCTATGAGGCCCCGGCCGCCCGCGCCGCGCCCGAGCCGCGCCCCGAGCCCGTCATCCACGACGCGCCCCGCACCTTGGAACCGATCGTCGATCCCTGGGTCGAGGAATATGAATCCGGCGCCGTCCGCGCTCAACCGGCCGCCGCGTCGGCCGAGCAAGGCGATCTCTACTTCGACCGGGGACAGCAACAGCAGCCTCAGGCTCGCCCGGCTCCGCGCCGCGAAGAGCCCGTCGCCGAAGAAGAATACTATGACGACCGCGATCACCGCCGCAGCGGCTGGAGCCTGTTCGGCAAGAAGCGCCAGCAGCCGCAACAGCAGCAGCCCTCCTATGCGCCGCAGCCGTCGTCGAACCGCACGACGCAGCAGCTGCGCCAGTCCCAGTCGGCCCAGCCGACCCAGGACTATCAGGCCGGACACGCTGAAGACGACGACCTGGAAATCCCTTCCTTTCTTCGCCGCCTCGCGAACTGATCGGAAGAAATCCTGACTGAAGCGCCCCGGAGCCCGGCTCCGGGGCGTTTTCGTTTGTTTCCGGCTGTCGTCAGACCGAAACAATCCGAAACCCATCTTTCATTTCGGGCTTGAGCCGTCGTGGTTAAACGACAGGCGAGGCGAACTCCGCGCGACCGTGCGGAGCCGCGTAATAGAGAGTTTCAGCTTGTCGGTCCGTAACGACCATCACGAACAGACCATCGTCGCCCCGGCCATCACAGCCGGCGTCGGTGTTCACACCGGCCAGCGCGTCAAGCTGGTCGTGCGTCCGGCCGCGCCCGGCGCGGGCATCACCTTCGTGCGTACCGACATCACGGACCGCGACAACCGTATCCCCGTCTCGGGCGAGGCCGTCGTCGACGCCCGCCTGAACACCATGATCGAGAACGCGGCGGGCGTGCGCCTGTCGACCATCGAGCACCTGATGGCCGCCCTGTGCGCGCTCGGCGTCTCCAACGCCGTGATCGAGGTCGACGGCCCCGAGCTGCCGATCCTGGACGGCTCGGCCCTGCAGTTCGTGCAACTGCTGGACCGCGCCGGTTTCCGCCGTCAGGAAGCCCCGATCCGCTACATCGAGATCCTCAAGCCGATCCGGGTGGAGGAGGGCGACAAGTCCGCCGTCCTGCTGCCCTGCGACCGCTACGAGATGCGCTTCGAAATCAACTTCCCCACGCCGGTCATCGGCAATCAGGTGGTGGACTTCGTCGTGGACGAGGCGACCTTCCGCTCGGACATCATGGCCGCCCGCACCTTCGGCTTCGCCCACGAGGTCGAGGCCCTGCGTCAGGCCGGTCTGGCCCGCGGCGGTTCGCTGGAGAACGCCGTGGTCATCGACGGCGACGAGATCCTGAACCCCGGCGGCCTGCGCATGGAACGCGAGTTCGTGCGCCACAAGGCCCTGGACGCCATCGGCGACCTCTACGTTCTCGGCGCGCCCCTGCTGGGCCGCTACGAAGGCGTCAAGGCGGGCCACGCGCTGAACAACAAGCTGGTCCGCGCCCTGCTGGCCCAGCCCGACGCCTGGCGCGTCACGACCCGCGTCCCCGACATGGCGATGGCGGGGTAGACCGCTCTTCCTTCTCCCGCAAGGGGAGAAGGAAG
>JALAGW010000186.1 GCA_022712235.1 Brevundimonas sp.
CCCAGATCCATCACGGCCTGGGGCCAGTCTCCGGGGCGATCGTCGCCGACAAACAGGGCGGCCAGCCGCCTACGCTCGGGGCGGGCTGCGGGCAGAGGCGTCTCAAGCGCGAACAGCCGGCTCATGACCCGTTCGACATTGCCGTCGACGACATTGGCGGGCCGATCGAAGGCGATGGCGGCCACGGCGGCGGCGGTGTAGGCCCCCACCCCCGGCAGGGCCAGCAGGGCCGCCTCGGTATCGGGAAACACGCCGCCATGATCCTTGGCCACCGCCCGCGCGCAGGCCAACAGGTTGCGGGCGCGGGCGTAGTAGCCCAACCCCGCCCAGGCGGCCATCAGCTCGGAATCCTCGACCGCCGCCAGATCGTTGACGGTCGGCCAACGCGCGGTGAAGCGCTCGAAATAGGGGGCGGCGTGCGGCACCGTGGTCTGTTGCAGCATGACCTCAGACAGCCAGACCCGGTAAGGGTCCGTGCGCGTCTTCGCTCCCGGCGGCGCGCGCCACGGCAGGCTCCGCGCATGGGCGTCGTACCAATCAAGCAGGGCGGCGCGGAGAGAAGAGACGTCGGGCATGGATCGTCTTCTTAGCGTCATCCCGGAAAGCGCGCAGCGCTTATCCGGGACCGCAGGAAACGACGGCGTTTGGGGCGGTCCCGGTTCTACGCCCTTCGGCTTCGGCCGGGATGACGCTATGGTGCGCGAATGCGTCGTCCCCTGCCCACTGAAAGCGAAGCCCGCGAAATCCTGGCCAGACGCCGGACGCGCCCTCAGCTGCGCCCGCCGCCCCCGGCCGGCAAGTCGCTGGCCCCGCTGATCAAGAAGCTGGACGCCCAGTTCGGACGCGGCGCCGGCGCGCTGGAGCCGCGCTGGGTCGAGATCGTCGGCGAACGTCTGGCCCGCGTCACTCGCCCGCAGAAGCTGACCAAGGGTCGCGGGACCGCCGGCGGGACGCTGGAGCTGCGCGTGGCCGGTCCCGCCGCCCTGCTGGTCCAGCATCAGTCCGAAGACATCATCCAGCGCGTAAACCTGTTCCTCGGCGCCGGATCGGTCGAGAAGCTGCGCATCGCCCAGGGGCCGGTGAAGCCCCTGCCCGTCGCCGGAGCCAAACCTCGGGCGCGCGGCAAGATGGTCCTGCCCCCCCTGCCCGCCTCGGTGGAAGCCGAACTGGCCGCCGCCGTCGAGGACGCCCCGGACAGCCTGAAGGCGGCGCTCAGGAAACTGGGTCGCGCGGTGCTGTCGCAGCCTGCTGACGACGAGCGCCGTTGACAAACCTTCGCCGCACCTGTTCTCGACAATCAAGCGGATCGCGCGCGCCCGAGGGAATCGCGCCATCCTTCAGAGTCACACTCTCGTTCAAGGACGCCCCATGGCTACGTTCCGTTACGCTTCGATGAGCCGCCGCGCGGCCATGACCGCCGCCGCCCTGGCCGCCATGGCCACGGTCGCCGGCTGCACCGCCAAGACCGGCGGCGACGCCAAGGGCGACATGGCGGTGGGTGCCGGCGCGGACGCCAAGGTCACGGTGGTGGAATACGCCTCGGTCACCTGCGGCCACTGCGCCGTCTGGAACGAAGAGGTCTGGCCCGAATTCAAGACGAAATACGTGGACACCAAGAAGGTCCGCTACGTCTTCCGCGAATTCCCCACCCCTCCGCAGGACATCGCCGTCGCCGGCTTCCTGATCGCGCGTTGCGCCGGCGATGACAAATACTTCGACGTCGTCCACGACATCATGGCCAGCCAGAAGGAATGGATGGTGGGCGTTCCGCCGCGCACCACCCTGTTCCGCGCCGCCGCCGCCGCCGGCCTGAGCCAGGAGCAGACCGAGGCCTGCATCCGCGACAAGGCCGCCATCGAAGAGATGAGCAACCGCATCAAGGCCGGCATCGACGCCGGCGTCACCGGCACGCCGACCTTCATCGTCAATGGCACCAAGGTTCTGGACAGCAGCCTGTCCGGCCTGTCGCAAGCCATCGACGCGGAACTGGCGAAGTAAATGACGCAGCAGGTGCGATCGGACATGCTTAAAAACCTGACCACGACCGTTCTGGCGACAGTCGTGGTTCTGACCGTCGCGCCTGCGGCCTTCGCGGCCGACACGCCCTCAACCACGGCGACGACGCCGACCGCAGCCGCCGTACCGGCGGTGACCGCCGCCGACCGCGTCCTGGGTCGCGCCGACGCGCCGGTGACGGTGATCGAATACGCCTCCTTCACCTGCAGCCACTGCGCAGCCTGGACCAACGAGGTCCTGCCGGACTTCAAGGCTCGCTACATCGACACGGGCAAGGTCAGGCTGGTCTTCCGCGACCTGCCGACCCAGCCCGTCCAGGCCGCCGCCACCGCCGCCGCCATCGGCCGCTGCGCCGCGCCGGACAAGTTTTTCGACGTAGCCCGCCATTTCATGGCCGGTCAGGCCGCCGCCTTCGCCAGCGGCGACGCCCGCAACTGGTACATGGACGCCATCAGCGTCAGCGGACGCACCGAAGCCCAGATCGACGCCTGCCTGAGCAACCCCGCCACCGGCCAGACCCTGCAGGCCGACATCGAGGCCGCCATCGCGGCGGGCGTCAACGGCACCCCCACCTTCTTCGTCAACGGCCATCGCGCCGGCGACCACTCGCTCGAAACCCTGTCGGCGGCCATAGACCCGCTGCTCAAGGGGCGCTAAGCCCCCGCCGATGCAGTTCCAGAGACTGAAGCTCGTCGGCTTCAAATCCTTCGTCGACGCGGCGGAAGTTCAAATCGAGTCCGGCCTGACCGGGGTGGTCGGGCCGAACGGCTGCGGCAAGTCCAATGTGCTGGAAAGCCTGCGCTGGGTCATGGGCGCCAACTCGGCCAAGGCCATGCGCGGCCAGGGCATGGACGACGTCATCTTCGCCGGCGCCGCGGGCCGTCCGCCGCGCAGCCACGCCGAAGTCGTCCTGACCATCGACAACGCCCAGAAGCGCGCGCCCCAGCCCTTCACCGACAGCCCGGTGCTGGAGGTGTCGCGCCGCCTCGACCGGGGCCAGGGCGCGCCCTAGCGCAGCTACGGCAAGGAGGTCCGCGCCCGCGACGTCCAGCTGCTCTTCGCCGACGCCTCGACCGGGGCCAACAGCCCGGCCCTGGTGCGTCAGGGCCAGATTTCCGAACTGATCGCCGCCAAGCCCCAGAACCGTCGCCGCATTCTGGAAGAGGCCGGGGGCGTGGCGGG
>JALAGW010000187.1 GCA_022712235.1 Brevundimonas sp.
AAGCGCGCCTATGTCGAGGCCCGCTATTCCGACCAGTACGACCTCAGCCCCGAGGACCTGGCCTGGCTGACGGATCATGTGAAGCGCTTGCGCGATGTGGTCGACCAAGTCTGCCGCGAACGGATCGCCGCCCTGATGTCCGACGCCTGATCGCCATCAAAGCTCTGCTTATCGGAATCCGGCGGCGCCGCCAGGGATAGACTCCGCAAGTCCCCGGTTTGGCTGTCGGCGCTCACGCAGAGGGATTCAGTGTTCTCGTCGTGGAGACCCGGATGTCGAAACCCCGGCCATCGCCTTCGACGACCTCGACCTCCGCGCCGCCCCCTCATGGCCGGTCGACGCTTCATGCGCCACCCTATCTATAACTGTCCATATATGGACAATTAGTTTGCATTTCATCCTCTAATTGGCCATATGTGGCCTATGCTAAAAACGCCACTGGAAATACAGCAGACCCTAGCTGAGCGATTGAAGGCCCGTCGCGTCGCCTTGGGCTGGACCCAGCAGGATGCAGCGCAGCGCGCCGGCATTGCCTATCGAACCTGGCGGCGGCTGGAAAACGAGGGAAAGGCCTCGCTTGAGGATGTGATCAAGTCGGCCGTGGCGTTGCGATGCGAGAGCGGTCTCGAAGCGCTTTTTCCACCACCGGCAGCTACGAGCCTTGATGACCTCCTTAAACATCAGGCCGCCAATGCGACGTCGCCTGTTCGGGTGCGCGCGCGCAAGTCGCATCAATCATGAAGCTGGCGCCCGGAACCGCACTGACCGCTAGCCTGACGTTCGACGACATGGCGGGCTCCATGCCCATTGGCCGATTGGCCATGGCCGCAGGCCTGGCCCAACTGGAATGGTCCAGCGAGGCGATCGCCGCGGCGTTGCCGATCTCTGGCTTGCTTTATCCTCCCGAGGCAGGCCTTCATACTGCCCGCGGGCGGGAGTTTGAAGGCCTCCACGGTTTCCTGTCCGACAGCCTGCCGGAGGGGTGGGGCTATCTTGTCATGCGCCGGCGCCTCGCCAAGCTCGGACGGCATATCGACAGCTTGAGTCCGCTGGACCGTCTGGCGCTAGTGGGCGATCAGGGACGTGGAGCCTTGACCTACTTGCCGGCGACGGCCCCGCCGCCGGAAGTCGAGAGCCTCGACCTGGATGCTCTCGCTGCTGAATCCGTGGCCATCCTTGCCGGTCACGAGGGCGAGCTTGCGGCCACCCTAGCCACCCTGGCCGGCGGGTCTGGCGGCGCCCGGCCAAAGGTTCATGTAGGGTTTGATGGTGCGGGCCGCATCTCCGTGTCGGAGGGTGAGACGGCTCCCGATCACGAGTCCTGGATCGTCAAATTCGCCGCGACGAATGACCCGCCCGACATTGGACCGATTGAGGTGGCCTATGCAGCCATGGCCATCGCGGCAGGGCTAGAGATGGCTCCCTATCGCCTTATGCCCTCCAAGACGGGGCACGGCTATTTTGCGACGAAACGGTTCGACCGACCGCATCCGGGGCGACGCTTGCATATGGTCTCGTTAAGCGGTGCGATCGAAGCGCCCTGGCGCTTACCGTCGAGCTACGATCTGTTCCTGCGGGCTACGCTGGCCATCACGCGCCATGCGGACGATCTGCTCGCGGCCTTCCGTCGAATGGTCTTTAATGTGCTAGCCAGCAATCGCGATGATCACACGCGGCAGCAAAGTTATCTGATGGATGCCGGCGGCGAGTGGCGGCTCGCCCCAGCCTACGATCTCACCTACTCGGCGGGACCTGGGGGAGAGCACTATCTGGACATCGAGGGCGAGGGTCGCAATCCGACCCGCTCACAGGTCCAGACCCTCGGGCGACGGCACGGTCTATCGGACGCCACGATAAAGTCGGTCATCGAAGAGGTCCGGGTTGCAGTGGACGGCTGGTTGCGGTTCGCTGACGAGGCCGGGGTCACAAGGACGTCAAAAGCCGAGATCAGTACGGCCCTTGGGACGGTGGCTGCGCGCTTCTTCGCCTAGTTCTATCTGGCTCTGCCGGGTGATCAGGATCTCGCGCGCCCCGTCGTTCCTCAGTGAGCCTGTTTAACGGAACGTCATAGTACTCAGGGCGATCGAGAGGCTCAGGCAGATGTCCAAGCATAGCTTGAAGAATTCTTCCGAGGCTTGATGCAGCCCCAGCCGTATTGGCGGACGATCTTTCGGGCGGTCGGCGACCGCTGCGGCCACGGCGAGCCTCCCACACATAGCGCTTGGCGGCCCCTGCGCGTCACGCCTACAGCTCCATCCCCGCCTGCAGTCGAACCGCTCTACCCACAACCTGAGTCATGCCCTGGGCGCCGGTCCCGAGCGTCGCCTGCGCGCCGACCGAAGGCAGCCCCCTCCTCATCGCCAGCCGCGCGTAGTGCTCCACGCCATGGACATCCCTCACCACCACAAAGGGCGAGGCGCCGAGCTCGTCATGGAAACCCACCCTGACCACCTTCCCGGTCACCCTGCCCTCCCGGAAGATTTCAGCAGTCCTTCCCGTCTCCAGCCGTCGCTGGTTGATCGTCCGGATGACGTCCCTGGATATCTGCAGCCGCCGCAGCCTGCCCTCCAGGTCGCCATCCAGCCTGAAACGTCGCCCGTGACGCTCGGCCAGGTCAAGAGCCTCCAGATGGGCCAGCCGCCCTCGCTTCAAAGCCGCCCAGGCGCTCTTGCCGCCGACAGCGTCCTCGACCATTCCCTCTCCGTCCATCGACGCCATCAGCCGCCGGTCGAGGCCGGTGAATCCGTCCCTCTGGGTCTCGCGCCAGACGCGCCGTTCTGCATCGAGCCGGGACAGGTCGCCGATCCGCTCCTGCGCCGCCTCCTGGGCCCGCGCCCGGAAGCCGTAGGCGACATAGTCGCGGGGAATGACGAGATCGCGTCCATCCCCCCGCCGTCCCGGCATGAGGACATGGGCGTGAGGCTGGTCGGTGTCATAGTGACAGACAGCCATCCAGGGCAGTTCCGGCTCGCCGAGGTCGGCGCAGACCCGGCCCATGACGTCGCGGGTATAATCGCGCAGATCGGCGATCCGGTCGCCATGTTCCGGCGAGACGATGAAACGGAAGTGATGACGGTGCTCGGCCCAGTCCCGGGTCCGCTCGGTACCGTCCACGACATCGACCTGCCGATCGAAAAAGGTCCCTGCCTCCCCTTCACAGCCGGCTCCGTCACGACCGAGATAGAGGACATGGGCGGCGAGCCCCGCCCCGCG